>JAPUGG010000083.1 GCA_027292975.1 Alphaproteobacteria bacterium
TGCGCCACGGCTCTACCCATGACGTCGCCGAGGGACATGGGTCGTATCATTCGCGCGCCACCGTCATGGGCGGCTCGGCGATCGTGCTGGCCGCCGACAAGCTGAGGGATTCCATCCGCGAGGTGGCCGCCCGGGCGCTCGGCTGCAAGCCCGATGATGTGACCCTCGATGCCGATACCGCGAAGGGGCCTTCCGGCATTTCCCTGGCGCTGTCGGAAATTAGCGAGGAGCCCATCGAAGCCGAGGCCACCTTTAGCAGCGACAAGTACACCTACGCCTATGGAAGCCTCGCGGCCCATGTCGCGGTCGATGTGAAAACCGGGCATGTGGAGGTGATCGAGGTGGCCTCCATCAAGGATGTGGGCCGCATCATCAATCCGGCGACCTTGCACGGCCAGGCGGTGGGCGCCATCGTCCAAGGTCTCGGCGGCGCGCTGCTGGAACACCTGGTCTACGATGGCGATGGCCAGCTGCTCACCGGCACCCTCGCCGATTACATGGTGCCGTCGGCCGAGTGCTTCCCGAATATCCGTTCGACCGTGGTCGAGCTCAAGCCGTCACCCAACAATCCGCTGGGGGCAAAGGGCGGGGGCGAGGGGGAAATCATCCCGGTCGGCGGCGTGATCGCCAACGCGGTCGCCGCGGCATTGGCCGATTTCGGCGCCGAGCCTTTTGAGCTGCCGCTGTCGCCGCCGCGAATATGGGCCTTGATCACCGAGGCTCAATCCCATCGATAACCTGGGTGTTGCCGGGCCGGCTGGGATCGAATCCGTGTTAAATTGAATGATTGATCCTGTTTTGTTGACGAAGCCAAGGGAATGACCGCCATGACCGTCGCCCGCCATCCGTTGCCGCAGGAACTCGTCGGCGTTCCGCTCGCCGACATCATGGAGCGCTCGGTCGGACGCTTCAAAGACAAGGTTCCCGACTGGGAGGCCTTCGAGGACGCGAAGATCGAGGGTTTCAAGCGTGCCCAACACCGCTTTATCGGCGCCGGCGGTTCGGGCAAACACGATGATCCGACGGTGATCCCGGCCAACAACTTCACCCTGTCCATCATGTTGGTCAACCCGGGCCAAGGCAACGCCGCCCACACCCATGAGATCGAGGAATGCTTCTTCGTGCTGCAGGGTCTTCTCGACGTGTTCATGGAGGACGCGGGCGGCGCCCGGCTGTGGACCAGCCTAGGTCCCTGGGAATGTGTCTCGTGCCCGGCGGGGGTCATTCACGGTTATGAGAACCGGAGCCTCAAACCGGTGTACTTCCAAGTCATGCTAGGCCGGGGCAAGCCCGATACCATGGGCTATGCCGATGAAGAACTCTACCAATCGCGTGACGCGCACCTTGAGAAACCCTGAGGGCCGGCCTAGCCCTTCGCTGCCCTGATCATTTCCCAGACCTTGGGCGGGGAAAGCGGCAGCGCACGGGGCTCGACACCCATCGACGACAGCGCATCGGCGACCGCGTTGGCAATAACGCCGCCGGTGGAAATAATTCCGCCCTCGCCCGCGCCCTTAGCGCCCAAGGGATTGCCGGGGGCCGGCTTGTCTTCTAGGGAGAACACCCGGATGGAAGGAAAATCAGACGCCGTGGGCAGCAAGTAATCGGCATAGGTGCCGGTGAGCAGTTGGCCATCCCCGTCGTAGACCAAGTGTTCCAGCAGCGCGCCGCCCAGGCCCTGGACGATGGCGCCGGTGCACTGACCGGCCAAGGTCGCCGGGTTGATGATGCGCCCGACATCCTCCACCGCGACGTAATCGAGCACTTTGATCCCGCCGGTGCCGGGGTCGACCGCGACATGGACGGCGTGGGCGCCGTAGCTGTAGGTACGTTTGGGGTTGTTAAAAATGGCTTCGACGGCCGGTACCTCACTAGCCAGAGATTCAAAAGTCACCGTCTCACCGCCCGGTCCCAGGGCCTTTCCATCGGTGATGCCGATATCCTCGGCCGGGCAGCCGAGCTTGCCGGCGGCGGCCTCGCGGATTTCGGCCTTTAGTTTTTCGGCGGCTTCCACCAGGGCCGAGCCCGCCAGTACGGTGGACCGTGAACTGAACGAACCGCCGCCGCCGGCCAATAGATTGGTCGATCCGTGACTGACACCACGAATCCGGTCCAGCGGCAATTCCAGCGCGTCGCAGGTAATTTGGGCGAACACTGTCTCCACCCCTTGGCCCACCGAGGACGAACCGACGAATACCGACACCGTACCGTCCTCCTCGACCACTAAGCGCGCGTGTTCCTCGCCCAAGGCCCCACCCTCGATGTAGCAACCGACGGCGATGCCGTGAAATCGCCCGTCCAGGAATTTGCCCGCGAGCTTAGCCTTCTCGGGCCAATCGAACTCCTTCAGGCAGCGGTCGAGGGTGATCGCGTAATCGCCGCTGTCGCATTCGCCGCTTATGTTCAAGGGCATGACGGTGGCCAACGGCCAGGGCATGTCCTTCTCACGCACAAGGTTACGGCGCCGGAACTCGACACGGTCGATCCCAAGGTCCTTGGCGGCAAGATCGATCAGCCGTTCCCGGAAGAAGTCGGCCTCGAACCGGCCGGGTCCGCGATAGGTGCCGCTGGGTGCCTTGTTGGTGACGACCATGCCGACATCCATATGGATATGCTCGATCCTGTAGGGGCCCGACAGCACCTGGGCGAGGTTGCGCGGGGCCACGGCCCCGGTCGTGCGGATATAGGCGCCGATATTGACCCGGGCCTGGCCCCTGAGGGCGAGAATATGGCCGTCGCGGTCGCAGGCGATTTCCAGTTCACACTCCGCCTCCCGCGCGTGATTGGTCGCCGACATGTGTTCGCGCCGGTCTTCGAGCCATTTTACGGGGCGGCCCAGCCGGCGTGCCGCGAAGGGGATCAGGAAATCCTCGGGATAGAACTCGCCGCGCACGCCGAAGCCGCCGCCGACATCGTTTTCGATCAATGTCACGGCATCCTCGGGCAGGTCCATGAGAGCGGCCAGAATCCTTTTGTTATGGAACGGAACCTTGGCCGCCCCAAAGACGGTCATGGTGTCGGCCGCCGCGTCCCAC
>JAPUGG010000084.1 GCA_027292975.1 Alphaproteobacteria bacterium
TTCTTCGAGCTCAAGGGACAGGCCCTTCTCGAGGCCGGCAGGATTAAAAAGGCCCTGCCGCCCTACCGCAAGGCCGTCAAGCTTGACCCCGATTCCGCGCTGATCCGCGTCGACCTGGCCCGCACGCTGCTGGCGATGGATGACCGGAGCTTGGTCAAGGAAGCCATCGGACACCTTCTCTTCGCGACCCGCGAAAGTCCCGAGAATTCCCTGGGCTGGCACCAGCTGGGCATCGCCTATGGGCACGACGGCCAATTCGGCATGAGCGCGTTGGCGCTGGCGGAAATGTCCCTGGTCAGGGGCCGGCTCAAAGACGCGCTCTATCAGGTGGGACGTGCCCAGCGAAAGCTCGCCCGGGGAACCGCCGGCTGGCTCAGGACCGAGGACATCAAGCGCCTGGCCAAGGACAGGCTCAAGAAACGGCGGCAACGGCGCTAGCCGATTATCCGGCGTCGGGCTGGTTGTCGGGCTGGGCGGCATCGAAGGCCGGCACCGCCATGCAGTTCTCGAAGATCGCCATGACCGCGGAATAGTCATCGAGCGGGCAGTCGAACCGCTTGGCATTGAAGATTTGCGGCACCAGGGCGATATCGGCCAGCCCCGGCGCATCGCCATGACAGAAGCTGCCGGTATCCTTGTGTCCGGCCACCAACGCCTCGAAGGCGCCCAAGCCCTTGGCCACCCAGTGGCGGTACCAGGCGTTGCGCTGGTCCTCGGACCGGCCGAGTTGGTCCTTCAGGTACTTGAGCACCCTGAGATTGTCGAGCGGGTGGAGGTCACAGGCGATCACCTGGGCGAGCCCCCGGACGCGGCACCGCGCCGCCGCGCCCTCGGGCAGGAAGGGCGGGGACGGGTGGGTCTCGTCGAGGTATTCGAGGATCGCCATGGACTGGATCAATTTGGCATCGCCATCTTTGAGCACGGGCACCAATTGCTGCGGATTGACGTCGGTAAAGGCGTCCGAAAACTGCGCGCCGCCATCCTTCAATAGGTGCACGGGCGCGCGATCGGGCACGATCCCCTTGAGGTTCAGGCCGATACGGACGCGGAAGCTGGCCGATGATCGGAAGTAGTCGTACAGAAGCATGGTCTCCCCTTTCTTGTCTTTCCATCGCTTCTTGGCGGGAGTGTGCTCTAGATGTAATGCTCCGCCAGCGGCGGAAAGCCGTTGAAACCGACGGAGCAGTAACTGGCAGTATAGGCTCCGGCGCAGAGGATGCGAACCCGGTCGCCCACCGCGAGGTCGAGCGGCAGAAGGTAGCGCGCCCGGTCGTAGAGCACGTCGGTCTCGTCGCAGGTGGGACCGGCCAGCACCACCGGCCCGCTGGCCCCGCCATGGTGATCGGTCTCGATGGAATAACGGATGCATTCATCCATGGTTTCCCAGAGGCCCCCGAATTTGCCGATATCCAGGTAGACCCAGCGCCTTTGGTCGCCATAGCCCTTATGGGAAATCAGCACCACTTCGGCCTCGATGACCCCGGCATCGCCCACCAGGGCGCGGCCCGGCTCGATGATCACCCGCGGCAGGTGATTGCCGAAATGGCGCGAAAGCGCGTCGGCGATCGCCCGGCAGCCGAACTCCAGGGTCGGTACGGGCGGCCCCTCGGCACCGCCCCCGTAGGCCACCGGCAGGCCGCCTCCGAGATTGACCATGGCGAGCTCGATCCCCGCCTCCTGGAGGGACGTGAACAAAAGTTTAGTGCGGGCGATGGCGATATCCCACTGCTCGAGATCGGTCTGCTGGGAACCGACGTGGAAGGACACGCCGTAGGGATCGAGCCCCAAGCGCCGCGCCGCGACCAGGAGATCCCACGCCATCTCCACATCGCAGCCGAACTTTCGCGAGGTCGGCCATCCGGCGCTGTCATTGGTCATCAACAGGCGGCAATAGACCCGCGCGCCGGGCGCCCCACGGGCGAGCTTTTCCAATTCGCCGGCGCTGTCGAAGGCGTAAAGGCCAATCCCCAGCCGCGCCGCCCGGGCGATGTCGTCCTCTTTCTTGATGGTGTTGCCGAAGGAAATCCGGGCCGGCTGCGCGCCGTAGGCCAGCGCCGCTCTGATCTCAAAGATACTGGCAGCATCGAAATGCGCGCCAAGGCCGGCCAGCGCCTCGAGGATCGGCGGCGCCGGATTGGCCTTGATCGCGTAATAGATTTCCGCTCCCGGCAAAAGCCGCGCGAGGCGGCGGTAGTTGTCCACCACCCGGCCCAGGTCGACCACCAGCGCCGGCGTGCCAAGCCTGTTTTCGGCCAGGAATCGCTTGATTTTTTCGGTCATGCCAGCCCGCCCGGCCGCCCTCTAACACAGCTTAAAAGGCAGCCTCTAATAGGCGTTTCAGATCAGGCCCGCAAGCGGAGATGACGGGTCGGCGTAACGTTTCTTCGGCATGCGCCTGGCGAGGTAGGCGAGCCGTCCCGCCTCGATCGCCAGTTTCATGGCCCGGGCCATGGCAATGGGGTCGCCGGCTTCGGCGATGGCGGTATTCATCAACACCCCGTCGCAACCCAGTTCCATGGCGATGGCGGCATCGGACGCGGTGCCGACACCGGCATCCACCAGCACCGGCACCGACGCGTTTTCCTTGATGATGCGGATGGTGACGGGGTTCTGGATGCCGAGGCCGGAACCTATGGGAGCCGCCAGCGGCATGATGGCGACACAGCCGATATCCTCCAACCGCTTGGCCTGGATCGGGTCGTCGGTGCAATAAACCATCACCTTGAAGCCCTCCTTGACCAAGGTGTCGGCGGCACGCATCGTCTCGGGCATGTCCGGATACAAGGTCTTTTGATCGCCCAGCACCTCGAGCTTCACCAGGTCCCAGCCGCCGGCCTCGCGGGCCAGGCGGAGCGTGCGCACGGCCTCGTCCGCGGTGTAGCAGCCCGCGGAATTGGGCAGGTAGGTGTAGCGCTTGGGATCGACGAAATCGACCAGCATGGGCTGGGCGGGGTCGGTGACATTGACCCGGCGCACGGCAACGGTGACGATCTCCGCGCCCGACGCCTCGATGGCCCGTGCGGTTTCCTCGAAATCCTTGTACTTTCCCGTCCCCACCAACAGTCGCGAGCGGTAGCTCACCCCCGCCACTTCCAACGGCTCGGGATCCACGACCGAAAGGTCGTCGGCGCCGCCGCCGATGAAATGGACGATCTCCAGCCGGTCTCCGCCGTTGAGCCGGGTATCGAGGTAGGACGAACGGGGCACGATCTCGAGATTGAGTTCGACCGCGACCTTGCGCGAATCGATGCCGAGGGCGGCAAGCAGGGACTCGACGCTTTCGTCCCTTGAAAAGGCGCGCGCCTCGCCATTGACGATAATGCGGTTGTCCATGGGCGCTCCCAAGCAGGCTTGACCCGGCGGCCTCGGTCTTCAAAGCCCGGGCCAACCGATGGCGACGATTATAGATGATCGGCGAAGCCAAGGCCAAACCGCTGGCAGGTTTATTTGCATTCCGGATTCCGGCCCGGGGAGACCCCACGGCGCGGCGCCTAGGGCAGTTTCCGGCCAAATGAAGCCATTTGACCGGAAACTGCCCTAAAAAATGGAATTCAGGATGTAAACCAGTCCAAGGGCGATACCCATAATGGCCGCCAACAGGATCGCCCTTCCAAGGAATTGCTTCACCATGCTCTTTTTCGGCGGCGTTCTGGTGCTGGAAAGGCGTCGGCGGTGCAATTCCTCGAGCACCTCCGGCGGCGGCGGCGTTCTGCTGGCACTGAGGCGGTTGCGGCGCAATGCCTCGAGCACCTCCGGCGATGGCGACTCCTTGGTATCGGTGGTATCGGTTTGCTGCTGCTCCCTGGCGGAACGATAGATGGTGTGGGTGCCTACTCTTTCGGATTCCTCATCGAAAGTCTCCTCGACCACACGCACCAATTCGAAACGTTGGTTACGTCCCAGGCGCTCACCCTCCATGACCGCGAGCTCGCGGTCATCGAAAATCGAGTCGATTTTCCATGTGCCTTCCCTAAGGGTGTGGATCTCAAAGACCGTCAGCTTGGCCACGATGCATGCCTTGGTTCGCGGACACCGGTTTATTTGAATTCCTCGAGGAGGCAGTTGGCGCCGCCAAGAATGCCGTTGATCTCATCGCCGTCGTCGGACAAGGGAAGCAGGATACTGCGATAGGCAACGGGCTCGCCGTCCCCACCGGGGAACGTTCCCCCGTAGGTAATGGGAATCTTGCGGCTCAGGACCTCATCGAAGTATTCGACGGCGTGCCAAAGCAGCGTGTCCGTCCCCGCCTCCTCGGCCGGGCGCCCGGTGAGGTCACGGCCATGGTGAGCGACATGGAGATCTCCCACATAGGCGAAGATGGGCTTCGGTCCGCCGAGATCCAGGGTAAAACAGGCGGGCCACATATCGGCGATGTCGGCCGGCTGAATGCGATGGGCCGCGGGCAGTTGGCCTTCGGGCGCGAGATCACGCCAATAGGCGAGAAGGCGCAGCACGAGACGGCGTTCTCGTGAGTTTGTGCTAGTCGCCAAAGTAAAATCCTTGCGCGTGTTGTCACGCCAACATGGTTAATAATCCTCTAATCAAAAACGAATTTCGTTAATGTCCTGTTAACAAGGACATGCCCCTGCCCCCGCGGGCGGCGCCGGCGCCGTGCCTGGAGGGGCCGATCCCGGCGTTGCGCCCCCCCCACCCCATGCTATAAACGTCCACCATCCACGGCCCCGCAAGCTTGTGGCCGGTCCGCGTAGGGGAACCAAAGCGCCATGAGTTCCAAGGTCTTGATCCTCAATGGTCCCAACCTCAACATGCTGGGCACCCGCGAGGTCGAAATCTATGGCAAGGACACCCTCGCCGATATCGAGGCCAAGGTCCGCGCGCGCGCAGACGGCACTGCCATGGAGATCGATTTCCGGCAGTCCAACAGCGAGGCGGAACTGGTGGATTGGATCCAGCAGGCGCAGGGCATTTTCGACGGCATCATCATCAATGCCGGGGCCTATACCCACACCTCCATTGCCATCCTCGATGCGCTGAACATGGTCGACCTGCCGATCATTGAGGTTCACCTCTCCAACATCTTTCGGCGTGAATCCTTTCGCAAGGAGTCCTATATCGCCGACGCCGCCAACGGCTTGATTACCGGTTTCGGCGGTACCGGCTATCTCCTGGCGCTGGAGGCCATGAGCGAACTGACCGATACGGGGACACAAATCTGATGGCGCGGCACTCCATCGACGAAGGCGCGATCGAACGGCTGGTCAAGCTGCTCGACGAGCACGGTTTGACGGAACTGGAATACGGAGAAGGGCGTTGGCACGTCCGCGTCTCGCGCGCCGCCGCCGGCCAACCGGCGGCACCGGCGCCAGCTTCGCCGCCGGGCCCGGAAAGCGAACAGCCCGAAGCCTTAGCGACCCAGGAAAGCGCGGCGGCCCATCCCGGCGCTGTCACTTCGCCCATGGTGGGAACCGTCTACCTGGCGCCGGAGCCGGGCATGGCCCCCTACGTCAAGATTGGCGATACGGTCGGCGAGGGGCAGACGCTGTTCTTGATCGAAGCCATGAAGACCATGAATCCGATCACCGCCCCCCGCCCGGGCCGGGTTTCGCAGATCTTCGCCCAGAACGCCGCGCCGGTGGAATACGGCGAGGTTCTCATCATCCTCGAGTAGGCCGGGTGGGGACGAGCCCCCGGCGAGCGGCCCATGGAGCCACGTGTGTTCGACAAGGTTCTGATTGCCAACCGGGGTGAGATCGCGCTCCGGATCCACCACGCCTGCAAGGAAATGGGGATCAGTACGGTGGCGGTCCATTCCACCGCCGACTCCGACGCCATGCATGTGCGCCTCGCCGACGAAAGCGTATGCATCGGCGCAGCCCCGGCCTCGGAAAGCTATTTCAATACGGCGGCACTTCTGACCGCGGCCACCATCACCAATGCCGACGCCATCCATCCCGGCTATGGGCTGTTGTCTGAAAACGCGGACTTTGCCGAGATGGTGAGCGAGCACGGATTCGTGTTTATCGGACCGTCGGCCGACCATATCCGCATGATGAGCGACAAGATCACCGCCAAGCATACCATGAAACGCCTGGGCGTGCCGGTGGTGCCCGGCTCCGACGGAGCGGTCAAAGACGCGGCGGCGGCGCGCAGGCTCTCCGACGCCATGGGATACCCGGTCCTGGTCAAGGCATCGGCCGGCGGCGGCGGGCGCGGCATAAAAATCGCGGAAAGCGCGGACGATATCGGCACCGCCTTCGCCACGGCGCAAAGCGAAGCCAAGGCGTATTTCGGCAATGACGAGATGTATATCGAAAAATACCTGGGCCGGCCGCGGCATATCGAGATTCAGGTGCTCGCCGATTCCCATGGCGGCGTCATTCACTTGGGCGATCGCGATTGCTCGTTGCAAAGGCGCCACCAAAAGGTGCTGGAGGAAGCGCCGTCGCCGGCCCTCAACGCCGAACAACGTGACCAAATCGGCGCCCAGGTCGTCGAGGCGGTCGGCACGCTCGGCTATCTCGGCGCCGGAACGCTGGAATTCCTCTATGAAAACGGCGCGTTTTACTTCATCGAAATGAACACCCGCCTTCAGGTCGAACATCCGGTGACCGAGATGATCACCGGCATCGACATCGTGCGCGAACAAATCCGCATCGCCGCGGGCGCCGAGCTGTCCTATGCCCAGGACAATATTACCTTTACCGGGCATGCCATCGAATGCCGGATCAATGCCGAATCGCCCGTCACCTTCACCCCATCGCCGGGCCGCATCAGCTACTATCATCCCCCCGGCGGTCTCGGCGTGCGGATCGATTCGGGAATCTATGCGGGATACGTTGTTCCCTCGTACTACGACAGCCTGATTGCCAAGCTCATCGTCCACGGCAAGACCCGCAACGAGGCGATCATGCGGCTCAGGCGCTCGCTTCATGAATACGTGATCGAGGGCGTGGAAACCACCATCCCGCTGCATCAGCTGTTGTGCGAAAACGCCGATTTCGTCAATGGCGATTACGACATTCATTGGCTGGAGAATTTCGTCGGCCCCGAGGACCAGCCCCATGCGCGATGAGCCAACGCCGCGGCTGACGCCGGAATTGCTCCTTCGGACCTATTCCGCCGGAATCTTTCCCATGGCCGAAAACGCCGACGACCCGACCGTGTTCTGGGTCGATCCCGAAATGCGGGGCATCCTCCCCTTGGACCGTTTTCATGTTCCGCGCAGCCTGCAACGGACCCTGAAACGGAGCCCGTTCGAGGTGCGCGTGGATAGTGCCTTCGACGACGTGGTCGCGGCCTGCGCGGAAGCCCAGAAGGGCCGCCCGACCACCTGGATCAATGCCGAGATCCGGACCCTCTATAGGGGGCTCGCCGATCTCGGCCATGCCCACTCCGTCGAATGCTGGAAGGACGAGGAATTGGTGGGTGGGCTTTACGGGGTCACCCTGGGCGGCGCGTTCTTCGGCGAAAGCATGTTCTCGATCGCCCGCGATGCGTCAAAGGTGGCGCTCTGCCATTTGGTCGCGCGTCTGCGCCGCAGCGGCTTCGCGCTGCTCGACACCCAGTTCGCTACCGAGCATCTCGCCCGGTTCGGCGTCATCGAAATTCCGCGCGACGCCTTCCGCAAGAAACTGGAGGCGGCGCTGGCCATCAAATGCAGCTTTTACCTGGGCCCGTTGGACGAGGCCGACTTGGCGTTCAGGCAATCCTTGACCCAGACGTCGTAAACCGGGTGCTCCAGGGCGTTGAGCGCGGGGGACGACGCGAACATCCACCCCAGGAACAGCACCCGCGAGCCCTCCCCGGCCCGCACCTCGCGAATCTCGATCAGAGCGGAGCTTTCGGGCGTTTCTTCGGGGGGACGCTTGAGACACCTGTGCGCGGTGATCTCCAGGGTTCCGAATCGCACCGTCACGCCCAGGGGAACTCGGATCTCCGAAATCCGCGCGGTCACCTTGTCGAGCCCCTGGAGGAGGGCCGTGTCGCCCACCAGATCCGCGCCCCAGGCGGCCGATTGCAGCGCCGCAAGTGCCGCCAAGGTCAAAATGCCGCGGCGGGCGAGCCTATTTCGGCTTGGGGCCGAGGCCTTCATCGAGGCCGCCCTTGGACGAGAACATGGCTTTGCCGATGAGGTCCATGAGGTTCACCGCGCCCTGGGTGATGGTGATCTCGTCCCCCTCCTTGAGCAGGTTGGATTCCGCGCCCGCAGACAGCGAAACGTAGTTGCCGCCCATCAGCCCCTCCGAGGATACCTCGGCCGCGGTGTCGGTGGGAAGTTTCACATGGGGCATGATGGTCATGGTCACGACGGCCTGATAGGTCTTGGGATCCAGCGCTTGTGCCACCACGGAGCCGACCTTGATGCCCGACATCTTGACGTCGGCCCCTTCCTTGAGGCCGCCCACCCGGTCGAACTTGGCCGTGATCTGATAGCCTGTGGTGGTTTGCAGCGAAGCGTTGGAGTAGGCGAACCATACGAACAATCCGGCGACCAGGAGGACCACGGCGCCGAGAACGGTCTCGATCAAGTTTCTTTGCATCGCTTTAACCTTCGCTGGTGATCTTGCATTGGGCGGGCGCGATCGCCCGGTCAGTCCGGGGTCCAGGGCTCGTAATCGCCCGTCGCCCGGGCACGCTTGCCTCCCGCCAGTACGCTTCCCGGCGGCCGGTAGGCGTCCGCCGTGCCCGTCATATTGGCCTGGTGAGGCTTCTGCCAGGGCCTGCGCGCCAGCGCCCCCGCATCGGGCAATTCGTCGGTCATGTGATGAAGCCAAGCGTGCCAGACCTCCGGCACCTTGGACCCTTCGGCCTCCCCGTCATAGAGCACCCAGCGCCGCTCGCGGCCGTTGTTCTTGGGGTCGCGGCGGACCGGATCGCGATAGTAGCGGTTGGCGTATTCGTCGGTGCCGACTAACTCGCCGCGCAGCCAGGTGAGGAGACGGATGCCAAGGGTCATGGGGCCTCGGGGCTCCGGTTTCGGGGTTGGGCTGCCGGGAATATGGCACCCGCCGTGCCGTCCGTCCAGAGCACTTTCCGGCTAAATTGAACCATATGCCCGGATAATGCTCTAATCGGCGAATGGGTCGGGACGTGGCGGCGGGAACGCGCGGCGCCCGGGGTAGAGGCCCTTGGTCCCGAGCTGAGGGCGCAAGAGAGGATCTTCGATGATGGAACGCATCAGGTTCGGCACCAGCGATCTCATGGTCTCGGCCCTGGGCCTCGGCTGCTATTCCATGTCCGGCGCCTACGGCCGCCAGGACGACATCGAGTGCATCGCCACCATCCACCGGGCGCTGGAGCTCGGCATCAACTTCCTCGACACGTCGTCCAATTACGGCAAGGGCCACAACCAGACCCTGATCGGCAAGGCCATCAAAGGGCGGCGCGACGAGGTGGTGATTCATTCCAAGCTGGGCAGCATCCGGCCCGACGGGGTTAATGTCGTCAGCGGCACGCCCGAACACGTGCGCGCCTCCTGCGAGGACGGCCTCAAGCGCCTCGGCATCGAGACCGTGGACGTGATCTGCATTTCGCGCGTCGACCCGGTCACGCCCATCGAGGACACCGTCGGCGCCATGGCCGAATTGGTGAAAGAGGGAAAGACGCGGTACATCGCGCTGTCCAAGGGCCTCACGCCGGAGCTTCTCGACCGCGCCCTCTCTGTCCATCCCGTGGTTTCGGTGCAGGACGAATATTCGCTGTTCGCCCGCGACCCCGAGGCCAACCTGCTCGGCGCCTGCCGGGCGCACGGCCTGGCTTTCATGGCCTTCGCGCCGCTCGGACGCGGGATGTTGGGTGGCGTCCTCGGTTCGGCGGATGAGGTCGGCGAAGATGACGAAAGGCGGTCCGATGAACGCTTCATGGCCGGCAACATCGAACACAACGCCGAGATCGTGCGCCGCCTCGGCGAGATCGCCGCCGACAAGGGCGTCCCGGTTTCGGCACTCGCCCTGGCCTGGCTCATGCACCGGGGCGGGCCGGTGATCCCCATCCCGTCGGCCAAGACGCGGCCGCATCTCGAGGAAAACGCCAAGGCCGCTTGCCTCCGGTTAAGCGATGAGGATTTGGCGCGGATCTTCGCGATCTGCCCCCCCGGCGCGGTGGCCGGGCTCTCCAACCATGCGCACGGGGCACCCGCCGCAGGCTAGGACGCTGCGTTGGATTAAAGCGGCTCCAGGGGGGCGGTCGGCTCGACGCCCGCGACGGTGATGCCGCGGCTGATTTCATCGGCGATCTCGGGCACCAGGGGACGGATTCCGTCGACCCGCATCCACAGCCGCAACAGGTGACGCTTGCGCTTGGGCTGGTCCCAGTCCTCGAAGGGCGTGCGCGCATGCAGGGTCACGTGGCTCTGGGCGTATTCGATATCGCCCGGCTCGAAATCGATGTCGATGGCCAACTCATCGGCCAGATTCTGGTAATAAGTCATGGCCTCGCGCCGGTGGTCGGTCAACGGCGGCACCCCGGGCAAGGCGGCGGCGCGCAGGATCGTGGTGCTGGCGCCCCGGGCGGCGAAGTAGCCATCCTGGACGCTGAACACCGGCTGGCGGAACCACGCCTTGGTGACATCCTTGGGGAGTTCGCCCCGGCGGGTGCGGTAGAAATGGTAGGTCAAGGCCCGGGCCAGCTCCGGACGGCGGCACAGCATCTCGTTGTAGAGCGCGACGGAACTGCAAATGCGGTGCTGTCCGCCCGATTTCGCCAGGCGCAACACGAACAGCGCCGCCACGTCGCAGCCGTCGGCGTGAAACCCCAGGCCCTCGGCCGAACGGTAGCCGCGCCCATTCACCGATTCCACGCTCGAGCCCTGGTCGCACACGTGGCCCAAAAGATGGCCCGCGCCGTTCTGCGAAAAGGCGCGGCCGAGATGTGTGGAGATGCCCCAAAAGGCGGCGGCGTTCTGGTACTTCGAGCGGCCCTCGATGGGCAGGCCGCGGATCATCGCGAAGCCCCGCCCGTCCTTGAGTTCCGCCCCAATGTCCGAAAGTGCCGGCGCGAGGGCGGGGAGCGGAAAATCCTCGCGTGCGATGTCCAAGATGCCGAGCCCGCGCGCTTCCACCTGATCCACGGCCTCAAGGATTTCGGCGATTTCGTCCTCATGGAGCCGGTAGAGCCAGGCGTCGGTTCCGGCGATCTCATGGGGGAACCAGCACCCCGATTCCTCGACTCTCTTCCCCAACTCGGCCGGTTTGCGCCGGCGCGCGCTGGGGGTCCAGGGATTGGGATGGTTCACCATTTCCGCGCCTCTTCTGACCCGTTGGTTCGAGCTCTCCGTTGCAAGACTTATCTGCTGGACCGACTCTAGAGCATTTTCCAGCCAATTTGGACCATTTGACCGGGAAATGCTTTAGGCTGGTTCCGTAGCCAGAACGGAAACCTCGGGAAAGGCCATGGCCATCGACGCGATCAACGCCTGGGACGGCGACGGGCATGTGGAGGAATGGGAGGGGACCTTCGCCGATGCCTATCTCGAACCCGCTTTCCGCGACCGCAGGCCGGTGGTGGCCGAGACCGGCGAATACGAACATGACTACATCTGGGTGATCGACGGCGAGCGGTTGCGGATCGGCGGCTCTCCTTCATCCAAGGGGGGCGTGGTCTCCACCGAATACCTCAAGATGGCCCAATGGCGCGGCCCCCATGAGAGCGGCGAATTCCACTCCGCCCAAGATCGCCTCGCGGTGATGGACGCCGAGGACACCTGGCTGTCGGTCAACTACCCGACCCTGTTCCTGCAATGGCCGGTGGCCAAGGACCCGGCCCTCAACCAGGCGCTTACCCGGGCCTACAACAATTGGGTCGCCGACATCTCCAGCCAGGCCCCCGAACGGCTCAAATGGATCACCGTCATCGACGCCTTCGACGTCCAGGAAGCGGTCCGCGAGATGGTGCGCACCAAGGAGATGGGATCGGTCGGCGTGATGATGCTGGGCGATTACGGCGAAAAGCCGCTCGACCATCCGGACTTCATTCCCATCTGGGAAACCGCCAACGACATTTCCATGCCCATCAACGTCCACCCGGGCACCGGCGCGCTGGCGGCGGCCAAGGCCTTCCCGTCGGTCGCCGCCGACCAGTTCATGATGTCGGTGGTGCGCGGCTTCAAGGCGATCTGTTCGTCCGGTCTGCTGGACCGCTATCCCAATGTGCGGGTGTCGTTCCTGGAGACCGGCTGCACCTGGGTCGATTTCGCCATCGAGGTGATGGATTTCACCCTGAACAATATCCGCCACCGCATCGAGCTGGGTGCCCTGCGCTCCCACCATATGCCCATCGTCGAGAGGGGATTGCCCAAGATGACGCCCCTGGAATACATCCAGGCGGGGCGCATTTTCATCGGCTTCGAGGTCGACGACGATCTTCTGCCCTATATGGTCGCCAAATACGGCACCGATTGCTGGGTCTATGCCAGCGACATCCCCCATGCCCACCGCATACCGAATTCGGCGCGATACGTGCTGGACCGGGCCGACCTCGGCGAGGCCGCCAAGGGCCGCATCCTGTGGGAAGGAACGGCGCGGCTCTACGGATTCGATTCGCCTCTGTCGGTGGCCGCCCAGTAGCGGCCGCCCGGTATTGGGCCGGGGATCAAAAACAACTTCTTTTCAAGGGTTTGGGATAATTTCCCCGGGTCCGCCGCCGCCGCGCGGGACGTAAGAATGCTTCATTTCCACAATATCTTGTGTTTCTTTCAACTCGAAACACAATTTGTGTTGACACTTTCGTTCCCCCACATTTAGAGTGCCGATCCCTACGCTACGCAATATATAGACATCTGCGCGTATCCAAGGAAGGCGCGATGTTGGCGGTAGGGTCGGTGGGGCTTTGTTTAGTCCGAGGGGTCCGGGGACACGTCACCGTCGGTTATCCCGGGCGGATTTTGGGGGACAGTTCATGCGCATCGGGCGCCATTTCACCAAGGACGGCGAGTCCGCGTACCAGGGAATCGCGTTTAGGGCGGCCGCCAGTGAAATTCGCAATCCCGACGGATCGGTTGTTTTCCATCTGGAGGATTTCGAGGCCCCCGAGCATTGGTCCCAGGTGGCCACCGACATCATCGCCCAGAAATATTTCCGCAAGGCCGGCGTCGCCGCCAAGCTGAAGGCGATCGAAGAGGACGACGTGCCGGCCTGGCTGTGGCGCCACGTCCCCGACGAGGACGCCATGGCCGAAATGGCCGAAGGGGACCGTTTCACCGGCGAGGTCAGCGTCAAGCAGGTCTTCAGGCGCTTGGCGGGAACCTGGACCTACTGGGGCTGGAAAGGCGGGTTTTTCGACCGCGAAGCCGATGCCCGTGCGTTTTACGACGAATTGCGCCACATGCTGGCGTGCCAGGTGGCGGCCCCGAATTCCCCGCAATGGTTCAATACCGGGCTGCATTGGGCCTACGGCATCGATGGCCCCAGCCAGGGCCACTATTACGTCGATTTTAAGACCGGCGAGATGGTGAGCGCGGCCTCGGCCTACGAGCATCCCCAGCCCCACGCCTGCTTCATCCAATCGGTCAGCGACGACCTCGTCAATGAGGGCGGCATCATGGACCTCTGGGTGCGCGAGGCGCGGCTGTTCAAATACGGCTCCGGCACGGGGTCCAATTTTTCCAAGATTCGCGGCGAAGACGAACGGCTGTCGGGCGGCGGCAAGTCGTCGGGCCTGATGAGTTTCCTCAAGATCGGCGACCGGGCCGCCGGCGCCATCAAGTCGGGCGGCACGACCCGGCGCGCCGCCAAGATGGTGACCATCGACGTCGATCACCCCGATATCGAAAGTTACATCAATTGGAAGGTCGTCGAGGAACAGAAGGTCGCCGCCCTGGTCGCCGGATCGAGGCTCGCCGACCGGCATCTCAACGCGGTCATGGCGGCCTGTGCGGCCCATGAGGCCGGGGACGCGAGAGGGGACGGCGACGCGGACGCCTTCGACCCGCGCCGCAACAAGGCACTGAAGAAGGCCATCATCGCCGCGCGCAAGGTCATGATCCCGGAAAACTGCGTCCAGCGCGTCATCCAGTTCGCGCGCCAGGGCTATACCGCCATCGATTTCAAGACCTACGACACCGATTGGCAAGGCGAGGCCTACCTGACGGTTTCGGGCCAGAACTCGAACAATTCCGTGCGCGTCACCGATGATTTTCTGCGCACCGTTTTAGAAGACGGCGAATGGGAGCTGACCCGGCGCACCGATGGTGCGGTACACAAGCGCATCAAGGCGCGGGACCTGTGGGAACAGATCGGCCACGCCGCCTGGGCGTCGGCGGATCCCGGGGTGCAGTTCGACACCACCATAAACCAATGGCACACCTGCCCCGAATCGGGCCGCATCGAAGCGTCCAATCCCTGCTCCGAATACATGTTCCTGGACGACACCGCCTGCAACCTGGCTTCCATCAACCTGCTGGCGTTCCGCGGCGAGGATGGGCGTTTCGACGTGGACTCCTACCGGTACGCCGTCAGGCTGTGGACCATGGTGCTGGAGATCTCGGTGCTGATGGCCCAGTTCCCGTCCCGCGCCATCGCCCAGCTTTCCTTCGAGTACCGCACGCTTGGGCTCGGTTTCGCCAATATCGGCGGGCTCTTGATGGCCTCGGGGCTGGGATACGATTCGCGCGCGGGCCGCGCCCTTGCCGGCGCGCTCACCGCCATCCTCACCGGCGTGTGCTACGCGACCTCCGCCGAGATGGCGCAAGAACTCGGCCCCTTCCCCGGATTTGAGCGGAATCGGGCGTCCATGCTGCGGGTGATCCGCAACCATCGCCGCGCCGCCTATAGCGAAGACGACGGCTATGAAGGCCTTTCGGTCAATCCGGTGCCGTTGGATGTCGAGGCCTGCCCCGACACCAACCTGGCGGTCGCCGCCGCCCAGGCCTGGGACCAGGCGTTGGAGTTGGGCGAAAAGTTCGGTTACCGCAACGCCCAGGCCTCGGTGGTGGCGCCCACCGGCACCATCGGCCTGGTGATGGATTGCGACACCACCGGCATCGAGCCTGATTTCGCCCTGGTCAAGTACAAGACACTGGCCGGCGGCGGTTTTTTCAAGATCGTCAACCGCACCGTGCCGGCGGGGCTCAGGACACTGGGATACGACGAGGCCCAGATCCAGGATATCACCGATTACGCGGTGGGCCGCGGCACGTTGGCCGACGCGCCCGGTGTCAACCATGCGAGCTTGCGCCAGCGCGGCTTTGACCATGAGGCATTAGAGAAACTTGAAGAAAAGTTAGCCGATGCATTCCATATCGGAAGCGTTTTCAACAGATTCACGTTGGGCGCGGAATTCTGCCGCGAGGAATTGGGCTTCACCGACCGCCAGCTTAATAATCTCGGCTTCGATATGCTCAAGGCGCTGGGCTTTACAAAATCCGAGATAGAGGCTGCAAACACCTACTGTGCGGGAGCAAAAACCGTAGAGGGCGCACCGCACCTACAAGACCAACATTTGCCGGTCTTCGATTGCGCCAACCTATGCGGTGAGCACAGCACACGTTGCCTCGGCTGGAAGAGCCACATCCTGATGCTGGCCGCCTGCCAACCCTTCATCTCCGGCGCCATATCCAAGACCATCAACATGCCCAACGCAGCCACCGTCGAGGATTGCAAGGACGCCTATATGATGTCCTGGCGGCTTGCGCTCAAGGCCAACGCGCTCTACCGCGACGGCTCGAAACTGAGCCAGCCGCTCAACGCCTCGCTGCTGTCCGAAGACGACCAGGAGGACGCCACCGAGCGCGCCATGGAGCTCGCCGAGGCGCCCCAGGCGAAAAAGGCCCAGATCATCGCCGAGCGCATCGTCGAGCGCTTCGTCTCCTACCGCAAGACGCTGCCGCCCCGGCGCAAGGGCTATACCCAAAAAGCCATCGTCGGCGGCCACAAGGTTTACCTGCGCACCGGCGAATACGAAGAAGACGGGCGATTGGGCGAGATCTTCATCGACATGCACAAGGAAGGCGCGGCCTTCCGGGCGATGATAAACAATTTCGCCATCGCCGTTTCCATCGGCCTGCAATACGGCGTGCCGCTGGAGGAATTCGTCGAGGCCTTTACCTTCACCAGGTTCGAACCCGCGGGCATCGTCGAGGGCAACGACGCCATAAAGATGGCGACATCGATCCTGGACTACATCTTCCGCGAGCTCGCCGTGTCGTATCTGGACCGTTCGGATCTGGCCCATGTGGAGCCGATGGACATCCTGCCCGACACGGTGGGCCGCGGGGACGACGAAGGAAAGCTCCCGGCCACGGCCGAGGAAACACGGTTTAAAGCCGCCAAACTGGCCTCCAGGGGCTATGTGCGGTCCAATCTTTATGTCCTGCAAGGGGGCGCCGGCACCGCCATGGAGGCGGCCGAATGTACGGTGTCCGAAGAGACTGCCGAGGTGATGGGCTCATCGGTCCAGGCGACCATGGAAGCCATCGCCGAGGCGGTCACCGCCCCCCAACCCCTGACCGGTGACGGTCCCGCCAATTCCGTCACCCTCAGTGCCGCTACGACGGCCCACGTTGATTCGAAGCTGGTTCGAATGCGCCAGGCGCGTTTGAAAGGCTACGAAGGTGATGCGTGCGGCGATTGCGGTAATTTCACCCTGGTGCGAAACGGGACCTGCCTCAAGTGTGACACCTGCGGTAGCACCAGTGGCTGTAGCTAGTCAGTAAGTACCTAGTGGTGTAGGTTCTCCCTGAAACTTGGGGGTGCTCTTTAGGGCACCCCCTTTTTTTCCGGCCGCTTGCGCCGGGATGGAGGCCCGCCATGACAGATGCAATCGAATCCCGTCTCAATGATCTCGGCATCACCCTGCCCGAAGCGTCGGCGGCCATCGCCAATTACCTGCCCGTTGCGCGCTCCGGTGGGCTGCTGTTCGTCTCCGGCCAATTGCCCATGGCCGACGGCCGGGTGGCCTGGACCGGCCGCCTGGGCGAGGCGCTCGATATCGACGAGGGCCGGCAAGCGGCGCGCCTCTGCGCCATCAACATGCTGGCCCAATTGCAGGGCGCCCTCGACGGCGAGCTCGATCGCGTGCGGCGCGTGGTCAGGCTCGGCGGGTTCGTCGCCAGCGCCGAGGACTTCACCGCCCAGCCCCAGGTGATCGACGGCGCCTCGGACCTGATGGTGGATGTATTCGGCGAGGCCGGCCGCCATGCGCGGGCCGCCGTCGGCGTCAATGTCCTGCCCTTGGGCGCCGCCGTCGAGCTGGAAGGCCTGTTCGAAGCCTCGTGAAGGCCGGCCGGGTGCGGGCGAAGGGTTCGAGCGCCGCCCTCAGTCAGCCTTGCCTCGAGCGCCGCGGCGGCGAACCATCCAGAAGACCGCGCCAACCCCAAAACAGGGCAGCAAAGGCCCATAGATGGTGAGCGCGGCATTGGGGCCGAAATGGCTGTCGTTCAGTTTGTCGATGTAAAAAATGATCGGCCCCCAGGCCCCGCCATGGGCCCCGGCGCCGCCGTAACCCGGGAGGACCGCCACCATTGCGGCGCCGAGGGCGAGGGCCGCGAAGGCCCAGCGGCGCACCC
>JAPUGG010000085.1 GCA_027292975.1 Alphaproteobacteria bacterium
GTGGATATGTTCAACCAGCCGTTCGGGTGTGATGGGTATCTCGTCGATGCGTACGGCGAACGGTGTCAGAGCGTCCTCGACCGCCGACGCGATCGCGGCCGCCGCGGGTACACATCCAGCCTCCCCTATGCCCTTGACGCCCAAGGGGTTGAGGGTCGAGGGGGATTGCATATTGATGATCTCGCAATCGATCACCTCGGTCGCGGTCGGTAGCAGATATTCCGCGAAGGTGGTGGTTACCGGCTGGCCGTTCTTATCGAACGCCATCTTCTCGAAGAGGGCGTTGCCAATGCCGTGGACGACGCCCCCCTGGAGTTGCCCGTTGGCGATCATGGGGTTGATCAACCGGCCACTGTCATTGACCACCACATAGCGCAACAGAGTGACCGCGCCGGTATCGATATCGACCGCCACCTCGGCGACGTGACAGCCGTTACAATAGGCCAGAGATTCGGGCATGAAGATACGCGTCGCCTCGAGGCCAGGCTTGGCATCGCTGGTGGTGGTATGACTGATCAGGGAATAGCCGGGCACACCGGCCACTGCTTCGGCAAGCTCTCCGAGCGTCAAGGTCTGTTCGGGCCGGTCCCTGTCCCAGGCCCTACCGTCCTTCAATACGATGGTATCTGGCGTAGTCTTGAGCAACATGGCGGCAATATCGATGGCCTGGTCACGTACCGCCTCTGCCGCTAGATGGACGGCCGATCCTGCGGTGACTGTCTGGCGGCTGGCGAAACCGCCGAGCCCCATCGAGATCGCATCAGTGTCGCCGGCGATTACCCGCACCGCCGCCGCGTCGATGCCGAGCGATTCGCCGCAGATCTGCGCCAGGGCCGTGGCGATGCCCTGTCCCATTGGCATGGCGGCCGTATGCACGAACACCTGACCCGAGCGGCCGATCCGGACGATGGCGCTTTCAAACGGGCCGCGACCGGTACCCTTGACACCGTTGGCGATGCCGATGCCAATATAACGCCCGTCAGCGCGGGCCGCGTCCTGACGCGTGGGAAAGCTGTCGTAATCCGCTGCTGCCAAGGCCTGCGCTTGGCACTCAGGAAAATCGCCGCTGTCATAGAGCATCGGGCTCCCCGATCGCGCTTTCAGGTGTAACTCGTAGGGCATCTGGTCGGCCGTGATCAGGTTACGTCGCCGGACCTCGGCTCGGTCCAGGCCCAATTCCCGGGCCACCTTATCGAGCAGCCGTTCCATGGCGAAGGCCGCCTCCGGGTAGCCCGCGCCGCGCACCGGGATGGTATAGACCTTGTTAGTCTCCACCACTGAAACGTTGAGCTGGTAACTGGGCACTACATAGGGGCCGGTCACCGACAATGCAGAGTTTTGCGGTAGGTTCAGGCCCTGGGGCGTATAGGCACCTTGGTCGTGAATCATTTCTCCTCGCACCCCGAGGATCCGCGCCCGGTGATCGACGGCGATCTCCAGATTCCAATATTGGTCCCGGTTCTGGATGGCAGAGAGGAAGTGCTCACGCCGGTCCTCGACCCATTTCACCGGGCGCGCCAGCATGCGCGCCGCCGCTGCGACCACGATCTCCTCCGGGTAGGTCAGGAACTTGGCGCCGAAGCCTCCCCCCACATCCGGCGCGACAACCCGCAGCTGGGCCTCGTCGCAGCCCAACATCTTGACCACCAGCGCCCGGACCTCGTGCGCCATCTGCGTCGAAGTCCACAGGGTGAGCCGGTCCTCGATGGGGCTTGGTTGTGCCACCGCACCCCGGCCCTCAATGGGATGTGCGCCGCCCCGATGATGCTTCAGCGCGACGGCGATAACGTGGTCGGCTCGGTGGAAGGCGTCACTACAATCTCCATAACCAACATCGAACGTGGCGAGTAGGTTTGTCGTGTTGGCCTGGCGTGCGACCGGCGCATCGTCGGCCATTGCGTCTCGGCAATCCACGGCGGCCGGCAACGGGTCATAATCGACGACAACGAGGCCGGCCCCGTCCTCGGCGATGTAGCGGTCATCGGCGAGCACGGCGGCCACCGCTTCGCCAACGAAACATACTTCGTCCTTGCACAACACGAAGGGGGTAATATCCGCCGGCAGCCCCGCTGCTTTGCCGAAACCCAAGGGCAACCTTTCTCCAGTCAGGACTTCCGATAGGTCCGCTAGTGTCAGGACCGTGTGTACCCCTGGGACTTCCAGGGCGGCCTGTTTGTCTATGCCACGGATTACTGCATGGGCGTGGGGGCTGCGTACGAAGGCGACATGCAGCATGTCCGGCAGTTGGATGTCGTCGAGGAAGCGGCCCTGGCCGCGCAGCAGTGCGGGGTCCTCGATACGGGGGACGCTATCCATCATGCGCAGCAATTCTCTTCAGTTCGGTTGCCGCTGCCATCGCCGCTGCTACGATTCCCTGATAGCCAGTGCACCGGCACAGATGTCCGGACAGGACGTCTCTGATCGCGGCCTCGTCCGGCTCCGGCGTGTCAGCCATATACTCCACCAGGGTCATGAGAATGCCCGGCGTGCAAAATCCGCATTGCAGGCCGTGATGATCTATAAATGCCTGTTGGAGGGGGTGGAGGTCGGCGTCGTCATCGGCTAGGCCCTCGACCGTCGCCACTGATTGGCCGTCGGCCTGTACCGCCAGAAGCAGGCAACTCCTGGCAGTGTGTCCGTTCAACAGGATCGTGCAGGCGCCGCAAACTCCGTGTTCACACCCAAGATGAGTGCCGGTTAGGCCCAAATCGATACGTAGAAAATCGGCCAGCGTCCAGCGGGTCTCGACTTCCCGCTGATAGGCAACACCGTTCACCTCGAGCTTGATTTGTTTCTTGTCGGTCATGGCGTCTCCATATCTTAAGGCAAGGGAGTAGCCCGCCGGTGCGCCTTGGAAAGGGCGCGCCCGGCCAGTACTTTTGCAAGGTGCCGCCGGTAATCGGCGGAGCTGTGGACATCGCCGATCGCTTCAATCTCTGCACATAATTGGGCCGCCTCTTGGAACAATTCGGGGCCTGTGCGCTCGCCCACCAATTTTTCCTCGACCCCGGCCATGCGAAGCGGAGTCGCGCCGATGCCGCCGATTGCCACAGCGGCCCGGCGGATCACGTCGCCAGCGCCGATCTCCAGCAAAACCGCCACCGCAACGATGGCGAAATCTCCCTGGCGGCGGGCGAATTCCTCGAAGCCAAACCCGTGTCCTTCGGACCAACACCTAATACGTAGTGCCGCCACCACCTCGTCGGGCTCGATGGCGGGGGTCATGTAGGAGGCGGCGAATTCCGCCATTGGGATGATGCGATTGCCTCGCACGCTGGCGACTATGATCTCAGCGTCGAGGGTGCAGGCTACCAGGGGCAGCTCTGCGGCGGGGTCCAGGTGACACAAACTGCCGCCTATGGTGCCCCGGTTGCGGGTCTGGCGATGGCCGACATGGCGGATGGCCTCGGTAATAAGGGGACACTGATCTGCAATCATTTCGGCGAACTCG
>JAPUGG010000086.1 GCA_027292975.1 Alphaproteobacteria bacterium
CAGCTGAAAGTATGCGCTTCATTTGCCGGGGCTTGTTTCCGTTAGCTGCCAGCGGTCAGTGAGTATCCCTTTCACCTCCCGCCAAACACTCAGTTGGTAATTATCGCCATTTCGCTGGGCAACTAATTTGCCTTCTGTGACTTTCTCTATAGCACCCTCTATACCGTGCTCTTGGATGAGATTCTCGACTATCGCTCGTAGGTCCATGTGCAATCCTTCACCCCACTGTCGCCAGGCGGTAAATCACCATGGCCCACCTATCACAACAAATAAGTAATGAAAATAAGTAAAGCGAACTCAAGTTTTGATTCTTCAGATATTCGTCTGGGCATGGCGGTCTCCCCCCTTGGGACAACCACACCAATTAGATACTGAAAATGACGACTTTGATAGGCGGAGTTATGTCCGCTTTGGGTCAAAAGCGGACATTAGGTTAACAGGCTATAGGGCCTTCCTTTCGGCGCACCCGTGCCGGCTACCGGTTGCCGGTGACGCGAACTCCGCGCCACAAATACCTTGTAATAGGCATCGCAATGGCCCATATAGCCGCCGTGACGGCTCCGCAGCCGGTTTAGCGAATGTCCCCCGCCCCAGGGCGGCTGAAACCTTCTCCTAAATTGTTGTGCGATCTTTCACCCCGGGCGCAGGCGCGTTCCGGGCTCTACTCACTAATGAAAGCAAGACTATGACAACAGGTACTGTGAAATTTTTTAATGCGACGCGCGGCTTCGGCTTCATCGAGCCGGAAGACGGCTCAAAGGACGCTTTTGTCCACATTTCCGCTGTTGAGCGCGCCGGACTGAGTTTTCTTAGCGAAGGGCAGAAGGTCTCCTACGAGCTTCAGCCCGGACAGAACGGCAAATCTTCCGCCGAGAACCTGACCGTTATCGAATAACCGCGCTAGGCACCGCCTCCGACGGGAGTTGGAGGCGGCCGCCGTTCGCCACAGGCGAAGCGACTTTCAACTATTGTCCGAGCGTCGAGCTCGCCAACGCGGGCGGGAACCGGTCCAACGGGTCCCATCACCCGAGAGCGCGGCCGCACGAAGGAGCATCCATGAGTGACAAGAAACCCGGACCCGAAGGGGACATCGACCCCAAGGTCCGCAACTGCCTCGCCTGCCTGCATCCGTTTGCCAGTGGATGGGCGGGCGAACGTGTCTGCCCCAAATGCAAATCCACGGCATCGTGGCGCAGTGGCGCTATGCCCGGATGAACAGTGAAAGCCGAGAAATAGTCTCGGCACTTGTGGAGGGTCCATGCAGTTTCGTCTCGGTTGCGCGCTCGATTACATCGTCCCGGAGCCTTCGGTATTCATCTTCAACCTCGCCGTAGCGCGGTGCCCGGCCCAACGTCTCGTGCACGAGCAACTGCGGCTGGCGCCGAACCTGACACCGGAAGAACTGGTGATCCCCACTACGGGCGCACGCTACACCCGGCTCGAAGTGCCCGCAGGACACCTCTCGCTGCGCTACGAGGCGCAGGTCGAGCGTCCACCGCAGCCGCCCCGACCGGTCTTCAGCACGGAGGGGATGGTCGGCCAGATCCCGCCGGAGGCTCTCCCGTACTTGTTCTCCAGCCGCTATTGCCAAGCCGATCTGTTATCCGATCTCGCGTGCGAGGTTGCCGGCGAATTCCCCCCAGGCCCGCCGCAGGTCGCCGCCATCTGCGACTGGGTGTACAAAAACCTGCACTACCGATCCGGCGCGAGTGATGCCAGCACCTCCGCGCTCGACACCGAGCGCGACCGCGCCGGGGTTTGCCGGGATTTCGCTCATCTTGCCATCGCTCTTTGTCGGGCGATAGGAATCCCGGCCCGCTTCGTGACGGGCTATGCTTGGGGGCTCGTCATGCCCGATTTCCACGCCTGCATGGAGGCCTTCTTCGCGGGAGACTGGCACCTGTTCGATCCCAGCCGCAAGGTTGGTACCGAATGGATGATACGCATCGGCACGGGCCGCGACGCGGCCGACGCCTCCTTCGCCACCATCTTCGGCGACGGTCAGCCCAGCGAGCTGACTGAGATGGCGGTTTTCGCCGAGCCTGGGTAGGTGTCAAAAGGCGTTAACCTCATGTCCACCCATGATAGGGCGATCACCCTCTTCTGATCGACCGTGGTCACCACAGCCGCCGACAATGACCATATGCCAGCAGCCGTATGGTCCGCTGGGCCCGCGGCTGGTCCTGAGCGGCCGGTCAGGCGAGCCTTTGGACGCCCTTGAAGACAAGCCCCAGCGCCGATAGCAAGATCACAATCTGCAGCGCGCGATGGTACTTTTGCGGCGTCACCGTATGGAAAACCCGGGTGCCCAGCCATACCCCCAGATAGACGATGGGCGACAGCAACAATGCCTCGGCCAGCAGCTTGAGCGAGATCAGCCCGGCCACCAGCGTCACCACCAACCGCCAGCACAGCATCAAGGTGCCGATGAGCACCAGGGTCGCCCGCAAGGAGGCGGCGTCCCTGCAGGCGTGCTTGAGGTAGATCGCCAGGGTGACCACGCCGCCGGCGCCAGCCAAGCCATTGAGGAATCCGGCGACCATGGACAAGCCCGCCGCGGTGAGGGGTGAGCGCAAGTCGACGCCGCGAAGCAGGCGCTCCAGCACCTTCGTCATATCGGCCACGATGAGGACCGCAATGATGCCGCCCAAAACCAGGGTGAACCAATCGGTGTCCATGTTGGCAAAGACCCAAACACCGCTCGGGATGGCGATCGTCATGGCCATCAGTACCGGGCGGGCGATCGGCCGGTCGCCGTCGCGAACGCCTTCGGGCAGCATCTGCAGCTGGGGAATGGTGGCGGCGACCAGGGCCAGCAGAACCGCGTGATGCGGTTCGATCAGCAGCGAGGTGATGATCACGACCGGGGCGATGGCGCCGAACCCGAGGACGCCCCGGACCACGAAGGCGATGAGGTAAATCGCCGCCATGGCCATGACGATCCCCGGTGGCACGTCGTGGAACGGCTGGCCGCCTTGGACATAGAGGTCGTTGAGGAGGTCTAGGGCGGGTTGGTACAATGTGGTCTCTCGGGACGTTGCGCGGACAACTTCTCGGCCGCCCGAGCGGTCCAATCATCCCCGGTCAAATGATTCAATGTGGCAGGAAAATACCCTAGTGTGTCATGGGGCGCCATGGGCAAGCGGTCGAACTTGACCGGGCCTTTGGGAAATTCGAGGCACACCTGGGAGGAACAAAAATTAATGGACAAGATCAGCTTCCCCTATCGCGCGCACAGCCATCTCATGCTGATGCACGTGATCAACGAATGCGGCGCTTGGGCGCGCCAGGACCTGGAGGTCGATTACCAGCGCGTCATCAGCCGCGAAGACGCCCACCAACTGGTGCCATCCGCCGAGGTCGAGTTCGTTTCCGGCAACCACGTCTCGACCTACGCCGCCCAGGCCAGGGGCGACACCTGGGCCTATGTCGGCCAGACCATGTCCAACAACAACATCGCCCTGGTGACCCGTCCCGATATCGGTATCGACGCCCTGGCCGATGTCAGGCACCGCAAGTTCGGTGCCCGGGGCAACCATCCCTACCTCAACGCCTGGCTTTACCTGAAGCAGAATGGGTTGGATGCCGACAAGGACGAGGTCGAGCTCATCCGCCGCGCCCAGCAGGACGTGACAGAGCCCGGCCAGCCCAACCGCAAGAGCCTCGCCGACATGGTGGCGGACAGCGATATCGAGGCCTGCTTCCTGTCCAAGCCCAGCGCTGATTTCGCCCGCCGCCGGGGGCTCAAGGTGATCGACCTGGAGCCCCAGCACATGATCTTTTACATGACCATGTCGACCTCCAAGAAACTGGTGGACCAACGCCCCGACATCGTCGAGAGGGTGCTGAAGGGCACCATCGACGGGGTCGCGTATTTCAAGCAAAACAGGGAACAAGTCATCAAGATACTGATGGACAGATACGACAATGACGGCGTCCTGGACCGGGAAATGGCCGAAAGCGTCTATGACGACCTCGCGCCCAAGCTGGAGCCCTGCTTGTATCCGTCCATGCTTGCCATCTCCAATGTCTATCAAGAGGCGCTCAAGCAGGACGAAAAGAACGGCGATGCCGCCAACATCCATCCCCTGGCGCTGTGGGACTTCCACTTCCTGCGCAACATCGTCGATTCCGGCTTCGTCGACGCGCTTTATGCGGACAACCCCGGCATGCTGAAGGGATACGGCGGCTAACCGGGCTTCGGGGTGGGCGATCGGGCTTCCCTTTGGCGCGCCGCCTCATAGAGCGCAATGGCCGCCGCGGCGGAAACGTTGAGGCTTTCCATGGGGCCACTCATGGGGAGCGCCGCCAGGCCGTCACAGCCCTTCGCCACCAGCCGTCGGAGGCCGCGGCCCTCGGAACCCATGACCAGGGCGATGCGCCCGCTAAGGTCGGTCTCGCCGAGCGGGACGGGGGCCGCGGCGTCGAGGCCGATACACCAGAACCCCGCGCCTTTCAGGGTCTCCAGCGCGCGCGCGACATTGGTCACGCGGACCAGGTCCACGGCCTCGAGCGCGCCCGACGCGGCCTTGGCCAGGGCCGCGGTTTCCGAAGGGCTGCGGCGGTCGGGCACGATCACCGCGGCCGCGCCCAGCGCCGCCGCCGAGCGCAGGATGGCGCCGGTATTGCGCGGATCCGTCACCTGGTCGAGGACTAAAAGGCAGGCCTTGGGGGCATCGGCCAGCCGGCCCAAGACATGGTCGAGCGCGACCGCCGGAAGCGGTTCGGCCAAGGCGGCGTAACCCTGATGGACGGCGCCTTCGGGTAGCAGCGCCGTGATCTCGCGGGCGCTGACGATTTCCCGGCCGGGCGTGCCGCCGGGGAGGCCGTCGCCGAGGCCCGCTTCGGCTTCGCGGGTCAACAACAGCCGGTGGAAACGCCGGGCCGGATTGGTGAGCGCCGCGCAGACCGGGTGGCGGCCGTAAATCCACAGCGCCGACGCGCACCGCCCGCCCCCGCGGTGGGCGCCACCGCGGGCATTCCTCGCGGGTGATCTTCGGGCCTTGTTCCTCACCTTGGTTTCTCGCCTTGTCCGTTGCCAATCCGTTCCGAAAACGATGATGCCGTCACCGGGCTTGCGCCGGAGATCAATTGGTCATATATTTTCACTGCAATATCAATAGCCAACCGGCTTTGTCGCTGCCCTTTCGCCGGGGGAGCGGGGGAGCCGGTCGCAAGTCGTTTAATCAATTGACATTGGGCTAAAAATTTCCATAGTGCGCACTCCACTTTTCCGGCCGCCTTGCAGCCGCCCCTATGGCGGCTGAGGCGTGGCGTCAGGGTTGGTCGATTGGAGGGGTGGCCGAGTGGTTAAAGGCAGCAGACTGTAAATCTGCCGACGTATGTCTACGTAGGTTCGAATCCTACCCCCTCCACCAAACCTGTCCTGGGCGGGGTGGGACGGCAGGTCGGCAATGCTGAAGGCGCGGAAACGAGGGCAAATATCAATTCATGGAACTTCGGCGGGTGTAGCTCAATGGTAGAGCACCAGCCTTCCAAGCTGGCCACGTGGGTTCGATTCCCATCACCCGCTCCAGTTTGGGCCCGGCCGCCGCCGCCGCCGGTGAAAGGCCCCCTGGGGCAAGGCTGGAAATCGGAACGGTTAAGGAAATATCAGGATGGCGAAGAAGAAGTTTGAGCGGACGAAGCCCCATTGCAACGTTGGCACGATCGGCCATGTTGACCACGGCAAGACGACCCTGACGGCGGCGATCACGAAGGTTCTTGCGGAGACAGGCGGGACCGAGTTCGTGTCTTTTGACGAGATCGACAAGGCGCCGGAGGAGAAGGCGCGGGGGATCACCATCGCCACGGCGCACGTCGAATACATAACTGAAAACCGCCATTACGCCCATGTGGACTGCCCCGGTCACGCCGATTACGTGAAGAACATGATCACCGGGGCGGCGCAGATGGACGGTGCGATATTGGTTGTCTCGGCGGCCGACGGCCCGATGCCGCAGACCCGCGAGCATATCCTGTTGGCGCGCCAGGTTGGGGTTCCGGCGATGGTCGTGTATCTCAACAAGGTGGATATGGTCGACGATCCGGAACTTTTGGAGCTGGTCGAGTTGGAGATGCGGGAGCTTCTGTCGAGCTACGACTTCCCCGGCGACGACATCCCGATCATCCCGGGCTCGGCGCTGGCGGCCCTTGAGGACGGCGACGAAGAGACCGGCAAGAACTCGGTCCTGAAGCTGATGGCGGCGGTTGACAGCTACATCCCGCAGCCGGACCGCGCCGTTGACCTGCCGTTCCTGATGCCCATCGAGGACGTATTCTCGATATCGGGCCGGGGGACGGTGGTGACCGGCCGTGTCGACCGTGGGGTGGTCAAGGTGGGCGAGAATATCGAGATCGTCGGCATCAAGGAGACCACCAAGACGGTGTGCACGGGTGTCGAGATGTTCCGCAAGCTTTTGGACCAGGGCGAGGCGGGGGACAACATCGGCGTCCTTCTGCGCGGCACCAAGCGCGAGGAGGTCGAGCGCGGCCAGGTTTTGGCGGCGCCGGGCTCGATCACGCCGCACACCAAGTTCGAGGCCGAGGCCTATATCCTGACCAAGGACGAGGGCGGGCGTCACACGCCGTTTTTCACCAAGTACCGTCCGCAATTCTACTTCCGGACGACCGACGTGACGGGGGAGGTCGAGCTTCCCAGCGGGACCGAGATGGTGATGCCGGGGGACAACGTGTCCATGAGCGTGGAGCTGATCCAGCCCATCGCCATGGACGAGGGCTTGCGCTTTGCCATCCGCGAGGGCGGGCGCACGGTGGGCGCCGGCGTCGTCGCCAAGATCATCGAATAGGTTTG
>JAPUGG010000087.1 GCA_027292975.1 Alphaproteobacteria bacterium
GGAAGACCAGTTCGATGCAGGTTTAGAAGCCACTGACGCACCGGGTGGGCGACGGCCCAATCTGGCGGAAGACTTTATCGAGGATTTCAAGAAAAGGCTGGGCCTTGAATGGATTCCTGACGGAATGGGCGACATGAAGAAAACCTTCGGCCCCGAGGATGTGTTTCATTACACCTACGCTATTTTTCACGCGCCCACATATCGGGAGCGTTATGGGGAACACTTGGCCATTGATTTTCCGCGCCTGCCTCTGACATCTGACATCAAACTTTTTCGCGTGCTCTGCGCGTTAGGGCGAGAACTTACTGGCCTGCATCTGATGGAGGAACAGGCGGACCGCGTCACTTCCTATCCCGTTGACGGGGAAAACGTGGTTGAAAAGGTGACGTATAAAGGTCCCGAGGGAGACCAACCGGGGCGCGTGTGGATCAACAAGACGCAATATTTCGAGGGCGTGCCGCCCGAGGTCTGGGACTTCCATGTGGGCGGCTACCGGGTCTGCGACAAGTGGCTCAAGGATCGCAAGAGCCGAAACCTCACCCATGCGGATATCCAGCATTATCAGAACATCGTTGCCGCTTTGGCGAGGACGATTGAATTAATGAGCGAGATCGATAACGCCATCGATAAAGACGGCGGCTGGCCAATCAGGTAGCGGACGCGCTTCCAGGAATTACCGCACTCGCCCCGCCCGGGTGCAGCACGCCAATGGAGGAGGGAACATGACCGAGACAGCCGATCCGGGCCGCGCCTACCGCGGCATGCCGACCACCCGGCCCGAGCTGATGGGCACCCATTGCATGGTGGCGACCAGCCATTGGCTGGCCAGTGCCGCGGCCATGGGGGCGCTGGAGAAGGGCGGTAACGCCTTCGACGCGGCGGTGACCGCGGGCTTTGTCCTGCAGGTGGTCCAGCCCCATATGTGCGGCCCGGCCGGCGAGGTGCCGATGATCTTGTCCTACCGCGGCCAGGCGCCGGTCAGGGTGTTGGCCGGCCAGGGGCCGGCGCCGGCGGCGGCCACCATCTCCGCCTACCGCGACGCCGGGTTCGAAATGATGCCCGGCACCGGGTTGATGGCGGCGACCGTGCCGGCAGCTTTCGATTCCTGGATGCTTTTGCTCAGGGACCACGGTTCGCTTTCCTTGCGCGAGGTGCTGAACCCGGCCATCGGCTATGCGCGCCACGGCCATCCCATCCTGCCCGACGTCGCCGAGGCGATCGCCGCCGTCGCCGATATCTTCCTCGACGATTGGCGGAGCTCGGCCGAGGTCTATCTTCCGGGCGGCAAGCCGCCCAAACCGAAAAGCCTGTACCCCATCAAGGCGTTGGCCGAGACCTATATCCGCGTCATCACGGAAGCCGAGGCGGCGGGCGGCGACCGCGAACGCCAGATCGAGCGCGCGCGGTTGGTCTGGCGCGAGGGCTTCGTCGCCGAGGCCATCGACGATTTCTGCCGCACCGCCCGGGTCCTCGATTCTTCGGGTGAACGCCATGGCGGGCTTTTGACCGGCGCCGACATGGCCGCCTGGGAGGCGGTCTTCGAGCCGCCGCTCACTTTTGATTATGGCGGCATCACCATCGCCAAATGCGGCCCCTGGAGCCAGGGTCCGGTGATGGCCCAGCAGTTGGCGCTCTTGAAGGGGTTCGACCTTGGCGCCATGGATCCGCTCGGCCCCGACTTCATCCATACGGTGACCGAATGCGCCAAGCTGGCCTTCGCCGACCGCGAAAAGTTCTACGGCGATCCCGATTTCGCGCCGGTGCCCATGCATGTGCTGCTGTCCGACGATTACAACGATAAGCGCAGGCGGCTGGTGACCGGTGACGCGTCGCTCGATCTCCGGCCGGGCCATGTACCGGGCTACGGCGCCGCCGAGATCCTGGTGGGCAAACCCGACAGCGGCGTGGCCGGGGCCGGCGAGCCGGGCGCGGCCATGGAGGGCCAGATGCGTTCGGACACGGTGCATATCGATTGCGCCGACCGCTTCGGCAACATGGTGGCGGCGACCCCGTCGGGAGGCTGGCTGCAGAGCTCACCGGCGGTGCCCGGCCTGGGCTTCCCGCTCGGTACCCGGGCCCAGATGTTCTGGCTCGCCGAGGACCATCCGAGCGGCCTGGCGCCCGGCAAGCGGCCCCGGACGACGCTGTCGCCGTCCTTCGCGCTCAAGGCGGGCCGGCCGTGGCTCGCCTTCGGCACGCCCGGCGGCGACAGCCAGGACCAATGGCCCTTGATCATGTTGCTGCGCCACCTCCACTATGGGCTCAACCTGCAAGAGGCCATCGACCTGCCTCAGTTCCAGAGCTTCCATTTCCCGAGCTCCTTCTGGCCCAGGGATTCCGAGCCGGGCGTCCTGGCGCTGGAAGGCGGCATTGCCGAGGCCACCGTCGAGGAACTCAAGGCGCGCGGCCATCGGGTGGTGCACCAGCCGCCGTGGTCCATGGGGCGGATGATGGCGGTGGCCAAGGAAGGGCCCATCCTCAAGGGCGCGGCCAGTTCGCGCTTCGGACAAACCTACGCCATGGGGCGATGACCCCATGACTCTGGCCCTGACCGGATACAAGCTTCACGCCGTCCATCTTCCCTACCGCCGCCCGGTGCGCTGGGCCGGTCATCAAGAGGGCGGCCTCGACGTGATGATCCTGAGCTTGGAATCGGCGGGCGGGTTGATCGGCGTCGGTGAAGCGCCGGTGCGGCTCAACTGGACCGCGGCGACCCTGAAAAGCCTCCAAGTGGTGACCGAAGAGATCTTCATGCCGCGCCTCTTGGGACAGGATCTCGCCGACGAGGCCAAGGTTACGCGGTTCCTGCGCAGTGTGCGCGAACACGCGCTGGCCAAGTCCATGATCGAGTGTGCCGTGTGGGACCTGCGCGCCCAGGCCGCTTGCGTACCGCTTCATGAAACCCTCGGCGGCGTCGCGCGGGTGCCGGTGTCCTGGACCGTGACTCGGGCCGAGCCCAAGGCGATGATCGCCGAGGCCGAGGACATGGTGGGGCGCTTCGGTTTCACCTCGCTCAAGATCAAGGTCGGCCAGGGATTCGCCACCGACCGCGAGGTGCTGGCCGGGATCCGCGCGGCGGTGGGGCCCGAGGTCACCTTCTCCGCCGATGCCAACCGGAACTACGCGGCCGACGAGGTGGGGCCGTTCACCGAAATGCTGGCCGAGTTCGGCGTCAAGGTCGCCGAGGATCCGACCGAACTGCACGCCGATGACGGTTTCGCCAAAGCGCGGGCGGCATCACCGCTGCCGCTCCTGGTGGACAACACCTGCCGGTCGTTGGACGAGGCAAAGGCGTTCCTGGCCCGGGGCGCGGACGCCATTTCGGTGAAGGTGCCGAAGACCGGGATCGCCGACTCGGCCGAGATCATCCGCCGGGCGGGCGAGACCGGGGCCGCCATCCATATCGGCATGGGCGCCGCGTCTTCGCTGGGCGCGGTGGCGGCGCTTGGGCTGGCAGGCTCCCTCGCCCCGCACGCCGACGGGTTGCCGTCGGAGGAAAGCTTCTTCCTGCAGTTCGCCGGCGAATACGTCTCAGTGCCGTTGACGGTCGAAGACGGCATGGTCGCCCTGCCCGATGTCGCGCTCGACCAGTGGATCGACTGGGACCGGGTGCGCAACCTCGCCCCCTAACCGCGGTCCTCAGGTGTCCAGCGTGTCGGCGGCGAACAAATGCGACGGCGGATAGATTTCATCGATCAGACCCTGGTCGTGGGAGTACTTGATGAAGCGCTCCAAATTGGCCTTGTTGCGGGCGAAGCCGTTCTCCCAGGGATCGCGCACGAACAGGTTGCGTTCCTCCTCGAAATAGTGCCGCCCCCAGGCCAGGCGCGACCAGTTGGGATCCTGGTAAAAGGTCTGGGCCAGGGCCTTGGCCTGGTTGAACATGTCGAAGACGCCGTGGGCCAGCGACGGGTCGGAATCCAGCAGGCTCTGACGGATGGCGACCACGTGCATGATGGGGAAATCGCCGACCTTCTCGAAGTAGTCCAGCTCCTCGGTCTTGCAGTCGGCGAACAGCCGCCGGGCCGCGGTTTCGCCCGACACCACCGAATGGGGCGGGTGGGGCAGGAAGAAGGCGTCGATCTCGCGGTCTTCCAGCATCCGGCCCAAATTCGCGCGGTCGCCGATGTGCTCGATCTTGACGCCCTCCTTGACGTTGAACTCGACCTTCTCTTCGGTGGTCACGAGCCAGTGGATGTCCTCCCAGGGCACGTCGTAGTGGAACTTCATGTCGCCCTTGGCGAGCAGCGAAAGCGTCGTCTGGAACGACGACAGGGCCACCTTCTTGCCGATCAGGTCCTTGGGCTCCCATAGCTCCGAATCCGGATGCACCCACATCTGGCTCTGGCTGAACAGGCGGCGCGGGAAGATGGGAATGCCGGCGATGGGCATGTCGCGGCCCTTGGCCATCAGGTAGGTGGACATGGAAAACTCGGCGACGTCGAACTCCTCGTCGTGGAGCATGCGGCCGTGGCGGTCGACGCCGTCACGCAGCGCGCTCGATTGCCCCACCTGGAACACCTTGAGCTTATAGCCGTCCGGCGCCTTGACGGTGCCGTCGAAGAACGGGAAATGGCGGTCGTAGCGCTCGATGGCGAGGGTGAGTTCCTTTTCCTGGGCCATGTTCTTAATC
>JAPUGG010000088.1 GCA_027292975.1 Alphaproteobacteria bacterium
TCCTTCAGGAAGCGGATCACCTCCGCGTTGAACTCTTCCGCGCATTCGATATTGCCCATATGGGCGGCGTTTTCAAAGACATAGAGTTCGGCGGCGGGAATTTCCGCGGCCAGTGCCTGGGCGTATCCCGGCGCCCTGAGCGGGTCCTTGGCGCCGGCCATGACCAGGGTCGGGACCCGGATCGCGCCGTAATCCAGCGATTGGCGCTCGGATCGGCCGGGGGGCCCGCGGAACGGCGCACGGAACCGCGCGGCGGCCGTCGCCTCCCAGGCGCCGGGCAGGCGGGCCAGCTCCTGGCGGCGGGCGACATAGGCCTCATCGGCGGCCCATTTGGGATCGACGAACAGCACTTTGAGTATGCGGCGCATGTGTTCGGCTTCGCCGTCATAGGTGTTGAGCACCGCGCGCGCGTCGTTATCCAGCGCTTGGCCGCCGCCGGAACACGTGACCAGCTTGCGGATCGGCCAGTCGGGTGCCTCCCGGCAGGCCACCGTCAAGCTCAAGCCGCCCGACATGGACGAGCCGATCACGTAGGCGTCGGTCACCTCCATGAGCTCCAGGAAGCGGCGGATATGATCGATGCGCCGGTCGAACTGGCCGCAGAAATCGAACAGCTTGTCGCTTCGCCCGAAACCCAGATGATCGGGCGCCAATACGTGGAAGTGCTCGGCCAGGGCGTCGAGGTTGAATTCCCAGCTCAATTCGGCGGCACCGCCGAATTCGGCCGAATGAAGCAGCAGCACCGAGGGTGCGTCGGTCCGCGCCCCGGCTTCCAAGTAGTGGGTCTCGACCCCGTCGACGGGTATGAATTTTCCGGGGGTCATCCTTGCCCCGCCCGTGCCGTTTGCGTCGCGCCCCTGTCGTCCTTCCCCCCGGCCAGGTGACGGATGCGGGGGTAGACCTCCTTGGCGAACAGGGTGATGTTGCGCACCGTCTCTTCGTGGTCCATGAAGCCCGCCTGCAGCATCATCAGAAGGTGGCCGAAGCCCCCGGTGCGCTCAAAGAAGCGTTCCACCTGGGCCACCACCTGATCCGGCGTGCCGGCCATGATCACGCCCTTGTCGATCAGGACGTCCGTGCTTTCTTGGCGGATGGCCGCGGTGCGGCCCTGGAATTGACCCTTCAGGGCGCGGATGTTGAGGTCCAGCGAAACGTATCCCGGCGGGTTGCGGAACTGGGGGGCGACCTTGGAACGGATGAACCAGCGCAACTTTTCGGCGCGCTCCCGCGCCTCGGCATCGGTTTCGCCGACGGCGACCAGGGGCATGAAGCCAAGCCGCCGGGTCGCTAACTCCGGGCCGTCCAGGGCGGCGGCGCGGTAACGGTCGAACAGCACGCGCACCCTTTCATGGGGCTGCAGGAAGCTGGCGAAATGAAATCCCCGCTTGGCCACCCGATCGATATTGGGGCCGTCGGTGGAACCGGTCGTCCAGACCGGTGGGTGCGGCTGCTGGTAAGGCGTGGGCCAGATGTTGACGCTGCGTTTATGCCAGTGGGGGCCCTCGTAATTGAACGGGCCGTCGCGGGTGGTCCAGGCCTTGAGGATCAACTCGAGGCCGTCCCACAGCCTCTCCATGGTCTGGGTCGGATTGGTGTTGGAGGCGAAGAGCTCGTAAGGCACGCCGCGCACGAATCCGGCGTCGAGGCGGCCGCGGGAGATGCAATCCACCATTGCCATCTCCTCGGCGATGCGCACCGGATCGGCGCGGTTGGCGACGGGATTGCCCAGCACCAGGATCCGGCCCTTAGCCGTTTCCCGCGCCAGGATGGCGGCGGTCAAGGGCACCGCGGGGTCGAGGCAGGTGGGCGTCTGGTGATGCTCGTTGAGCATCAGGTTGAGGCCAAGGTCGTCGGCGATGACGTATTCGTCGAGATAGCGGTTGTACAAATCGGCGCCGATCTCGGGATCGAAGACGGCGTTGGAAAGGCTGACCCGGTCGGATGGGTAGCTTTCTGGGGGCGGCAGATGCGGGTAGGGCATCTCCGTGAAATACCAGGCGTCCATGGCCGAGATCGCGCCCTTGGCGGGGGTGGAGCCGTGGGGGGCCGCTACTGGGCGGCCGCCCCCTTGTTGGCGGGTTTGAAGGCGAATTCCTCGCGGATGCGGGGATAGACCTCACGCGCGAACAGCGTCATGCTCTTGACCGTCTCCTCATGGCTGAGGTGGCCGGCCTGCTGCATCATCAGAAGCTGGCCGAAGCCGCCGACATGGCCGTAGAACGCCTTGACCTGTTCGAACACCTGATCCGGCGTGCCGAACATCATAACGCCCTGTTCCTTCAGGTAATCGATTCCGCGGGCCCGCACGGCGTCGGTGCGCCCCGCATAGCCGCCCTTCAGGGCACTGACGTTGAACGAGATGGGGACGTATCCCGGCGGGTTGCGGAACTGGGGCGCGGTCTTGGCGCCCAGGTACCAGGCGACCTTCTTGGCGAAGCCCAGGGCTTCTTCCTCGGTTTCGCCGGTCGCCACCAGGGGCATGTAGGCGATGTGCCGCCGCGCCTCCTCGGGATCGTCGTAGATCGTGGCTTCGCGATAGGCGTCGAACATTTCCTTCACCTTTTCATAGGGCTGAAGGAACATGGCGAAGGTAAAGCCGCGCCGGGCGACCTCGCGGATGTTTTCCTTGTCCGACGAGCCGGTGATCCAGACCGGCGGGTGGGGCTGCTGGTAGGGCGTCGGCCAGATGTTGACGCTGCGCTTGTGCCAGAACTTGCCTTCGAAGTTGAAGCAGCCCTCCCGGTGGGTCCAGGCCTTGACGCAGAGGTCGATGCCCTCCCACAGGCGTTCCAGGGTTTGGGTTGGGTTGGTGTTGGAGGCGAACAGCTCGTAGGGCACGCCGCGGACGAATCCGACATCGAGCCGGCCCCGGGAAATGCAGTCGACCATTGCCATTTCCTCGGCGATGCGGACCGGGTCGGCGCGGTTGGCCATGGGATTGCCGAGGATGCATATGCGCGCCTTGGAGGTCTGGCGCGCGAGAATCGCCGCCGCAAGCGGCGCCGCCACGTCGAGGCAGGTCACCGTCTGGTGATGCTCGTTGAGCATGATGTTGAGGCCGAGATCGTCGGCCAGCATGTGCTCGTCGAGATAGCGGTTATAGAGATCGGCGCCGAGTTTGGGATCGAAGTGCTTGTTGGGCAGGCTGACCCGGACCGAAGGGACCGTATCGGGATCGGGATGGTCGGGATAGGGCATTTCGGTGAAGTGCCAGGCATACATGTTTCCGTCCTCCCCCCGGGTCAGGCCGCTTGTTGGGCATCGGCGAGGAACCCGCCCAACACTTCCCAGAAGAGCTCGGGTTGTTCCAGATGCGGGAAATGGCCGCCGTTCTCGATCACCTCGAACCGCGCGCCGGGAATTTCACCGGCATAGGCCTTGCCGTAATCGGTGGTGATGACGCCGTCGGCCGCGCCCCAGATCACCAGGGTGGGGATGCTGATCCGGTGGAGCCGGCGCTTGAGCTTCGGGTTGTGCATGTAAGGCTGCCAGCAGAAGCGGGCGAAGGATTCGCGGTTTCGCGCGATGACTTCGAGCTTTTCGTCGGGCATCTCGGTGTAGTCGATGTCGCCGTTCTTGGGATCGGCGTACTTCAAGACCTGGACCTCTTCCTTGGTCAGGAACCAGATGTCCTGGGTGTCGCGGTCCCAGGGGCCGCGCACCTTGATGCCGTAGGGGTCGATCAGGGCGAGCCGGCCGATTCGGGTGACGTTCTTGGTGGCCATTTCGGCGGCGATCCAGCCGCCTAGCGAGAAGCCTATAAGGGTGGCGTCCTCGACCCCCGTAGCATCCAGGAAATCGAGCATGAGATAGGCAATATCGTCCATGGTTTCGATCCAGTCGGGACGGCTGGAGCGCCCGAAACCGGGGGTCGAAGGGATGATGACCTCGAAGGATTTGGCCAGTTCGTCGACCAGGGGGGATTCCCGGGTCAGGCCTTCTTCGTCGTCGAGCAGAACCAACGGTGGGCCGGCGCCGCGGCGCTCCACCTCAAGGTCGACATCCTCGATTTTCAGGAACTCGACGTTTCCGCTGTTATTATCCGCCATGTTTAGGTGGTCTCCCCAAATCAGAACTTTTTATCATTGGTATGCTAAGTAAATTTACCGCTCACCCCCACTGAATCTAAGGTCGTCCGCCACGCCGGGCCGCGGGCCGTGCCACCCCCGGGGTCAATGCGGGATGGGCTCCTGGCGCACCAGTTCGAGACCGTAGCCGTCGAGACCGACGATGGTGCGCTTTGTATTGGTCAGCAAGATCATGGAACGCACGCCCAGTTCCAAGAGAATTTGGGCGCCGATGCCGTATTGGCGAAGTTCCGAAATCGGCTTGCTCAGGGGTTGACCCTCACGCTCGGAGACGAAACGCGACAACGCCGTCGGGCTTGTTTCGCAAATCACGACGACGACGCCGCAGCCTTTTTCGCCGATCAGCTCCATGGCCGAATGGAGTTCCGTCGCGCGGTCACGCTTTTCGCCGGCGGCGAACTGGGTTTCGGTGGTATCGCCCAAGACGTCGCCGATCAGGTTGAGCGCGTGCATGCGCACCAGCACCGGTGTCTCTCCGGTGATTTCGCCCTTGGTGAGCGCCACATGCTCCCCGGGCGCGACCTTGTTGGAGAAGACATGAAGTTGGAATTCGCCGCCGTAGCGGCTGTTTATGGTGGTTTCGGCCACTTTTTCGATGATTTTTTCGGTGCGCCGCCGATAAGCGATCAGATCGGAAATGGAGGCGACCCTGAGCCCGTGCTGCTTGGCGAAGGCTATGAGATTAGGCAACCGGGCCATGGTGCCGTCGTCGTTCATGACCTCGCAGATGACGCCCGAGGGGTTGAGTTGGGCCAAGCGGGCGATGTCGACCGCGGCCTCGGTGTGGCCGGCGCGAACCAGCACGCCACCGGGCTGGGCGATCAGCGGAAAGACGTGGCCGGGACTGATGATGTCCGTGCGTCCGCGGTTGGAATTTATGGCGATGGAAATGGTATGGGCGCGGTCGGCGGCGGAAATGCCCGTGGTGATGCCCTCGGCCGCCTCGATGGAAATGGTGAAGGCGGTTTGATGGCGGGACAGGTTCCTGGCGGCCATCAACTCCAGGCCCAGCTGGTCGGCCCGCTCCGGCGTGACCGCCAGGCACACCAGGCCCCGGCCGAACTTGGCCATGAAATTGATCGCCTCCGCGTCGGCCTTCTCGGCGGGGATGACGAGGTCGCCCTCGTTCTCCCGGTTCTCGTCGTCGACGAGGATGAACATCCGCCCATCTCGGGCGTCTTCAATCACATCATCGATGGACGATAGGGTTTCTTCGGACACAGAGCTTCCCTTGTTCTGCACTTTAGGCCGGCTTATGGCTGGTTCCCCTCACGGGTTTGGAAAGTATCCCGCCCGGGGTCCGGGATCAAGGGCTCCGCTCCCCGCCACCAGCCGCGACCCGGAACCCAACGAGGGCATTATCCGGTCAAATTGAATCATTTGACCGGAGTGTGCTCTAGACACAGAAAGGGGGCGCCGACCCGGCACCCCCTTGCTTCGCCCTTGGCCCAAGGGCTCATGGGTCCTTATTTGAGGATTTCTTTGTACTGGGTGAAGAATTGGGCCAGGTTGGTGATCAATTTGGCGGTTGCCGGTCCCTTGAGGGGGTCGATGGGGCGCCCGGTCTTCTTGTTCCATTTCTGGATCGCCGGATCATTGAGCGCGGCAAACAGCGCATCGGACAGGATCTTTTGCACCTTCTTCGACACGCCCGGCGCGGTGCCGACGACGCGTTCGATGGTCAGCGCCTCGAGATTCGGATAACCGATTTCGGATACCGTGGGAACGCCCATGAACGGGCTCTTCTTCTCGAAGGACAGCACCGCCTTGACGTCGCCGCCCTTGGCCCATTTGGCGTATGACCGGGTGTTGAACAGCGACAGATGGGTGTCGCCGCGGATCATGGAGAGCGATACCTTGGCCGAGCCCTTGTAGCCGGGCAGGAACTTGATGTTCATGCCAAGGGCCTTGGCCATGATCTTGCCGCCGACGTAGGATCCCGAACTGGTGCTGGTGATGGCGTATTTGAGGCGCTTGGCCTTGCGCAGGGACTTGATCGACTGGTAGGGGCTTTTCTTGCCCACCACCAGCACATACTTGGACTGGGCGATGCGGCCGAGCCAGGTGAACTTGTCGATGTCGTAGGTGGTCTTCCGGCCGAGGATCTTGTCGAGCAGCATGCCCGGCATGTTGAACACGGCGATGGTGTAGCCATTGGGTTTGGCACGGTACATCACGTTCAACGCCTTCCGGCCGCCGGCGCCGGCGACGTTCTTGGGAACGACATTGATCTTGCCACCCAGGTATTTTTGCATCACCGGCGAGATCTTGCGCACGTAGGTGTCGAACCCGCCGCCGGGGCCGTAAGGGATGATGAAGGTGATGTTCTTTTCGGGGAATGCGGCCCCGGCCGTGCCGGCCAACGCCAGGGTAACGGCGCCCAAGGCGGCGGCGCCCAGTCCAATCGGTTTGATCATGATGGTTCTCCCAGTACTGTTGATGATCAGGGGGTTGAGATTATTTTTATGGTTGATCGGAGCGTTTCTCAAGGCGCACCATAGCCTAGATAGATTTGAAATCGAAGGGCTTATGCCGCCAGTGATATTCAGGTGAGCGGCCAGGGGATTTGCGTCACGCCGGGGCTTTCCCAATAGCGCCCGGTCTCGGGATCGTAGCGCCCCTGATTGAAGCCCCCGGGTTTTTCCGAACGCATGATGATCGCCACCGACCCGTCATCGCCGGCGGCCTCGGCATGGATGGCGTGGGGCGCGACGATATCCATCGCCCCGGGGGCGACCTTGTGGCACCCCGATTGCCGAATTTCGGCGTGATCGGGGATGGAACCGTCGTCCAAGCGTTCATAGCGCAGGATCTCTTCCGATCCGGCGAGCACGCCGTAGAGCACCCAGACATGGGCGTGGTCGTGGATGCGGGTCTTGTGGCCCGGATCCTTGATCAGGCCGTTGACGACGAAGCCGAAATCGGGGTCTTCGTAGAACAACAGGTTTTCGTGATCCGAGACCGGCCAATCCTTGGCCAGCGCCGCCAATTGGGGATCCTCGAGGAGCGCCGCCATGGGTGCTCTGGCCTCGGGCCATATTTGGGCAGGATCACCCAAGGCGGCATATAGGGCACGCACTTCGGCGACGAAACGGCTCATCGATCGCAGGGCCATGATGGTGAGACTCCTCCCATGAAAGCGGGTTCAAAAGGTTAGGCGCGCGCGGGGCGCCTGTGCCGCGCCACGGCCCCCCAGGGGCGCCTCATTCAAACATCATCTCCATGATCCAGATGGTCACGACGCCGCGGAACAGTTCGTATTTGAGGATCATCTCGAACAGTCCGACAATGAACACCAGGGTGGCGATTCCGACATACAAGGACATCTTCAGGGATTTGCCGCCGCCGATCAGCACCCAGAGGAAGACGAAGATCGGCGAGGCGATGAGGAAGCCGAACAGCCAGATACTCAAGACGCCCAGGCTCATGACCGCGAAGACCACC
>JAPUGG010000089.1 GCA_027292975.1 Alphaproteobacteria bacterium
TCAGGCATTTGCAACACCTGCATCTCCGAACTAACCGAGGGCGAGGTCGAATATCTCGAAGAGCCCCTCGACGAGCCTGACCGGGGCCACGTTTTGATCTGTTGCGCGAGACCAAAAACCAGCCTTGTGATCGAGATATGAGGGTTGTTTCCCTACCGGGTTCGCGGCGCGCAGCCTGGAACTCTCAGCTGGGCATCGTCAGAAGGGCCTCCGGCAATGCCCCTGTTCATGCCGACGGCAAATGTATCACCGTCATTTTTTCCTGCATGAGGTCTTCCATGGTATGGGGGATGCCGCCGATGCCGTAGCCAGAGGTGCGGCGTCCGGCAAACGGCATCCAATCGACGCGAAACGCCGTGTGATCGTTGATCATGACGGCGCTGGCATCCAAGCGGTTGGAAAGATCCAGCGCCCGATCGATATCCTTGGTGTAAACCGCCGATTGGAAGGCCACCGGCAACCCATTGGCCCGCGCCAGCGCGTCGGCCACGTCATCGAAGCCATAGATGCAGGTCACCGGCCCAAAAATCTCGAGGGTCGAAACATCGGCGGAAGCCGGTGGATCGACCAGGATCGTCGGCGCGAACAGCCGGTCATCGATCTTCTTCCCACCTGCCAAAACCTGGGCGCCACCCGACACCGCTTCATCGACCCATGCCTCCACCCGGTCCACCTCCCCGGGGGTTATGAGCGGGCCGACGTCGGTTTCCGGTTTGGTCGGATCGCCGGTGATGAGTTCACCAACCTGGTTGGCGAAGGCGTCCATAAAGGCGGGCTTGATCCGTTGATCCACGAAGATGCGTTGGACCGAAACGCAGACCTGGCCGGCATGGTAATAGCCGCCCTTGACGAGCGACGGGACGGCCAGTTCCAGATCCGCGTCATCGCAAATGATGACCGGCGCGGCACCGCCGTGCTCCAGCGCCGAGCGCGTTCCGGGTGCCAGCTTGCTTCGTAGATACCAACCGACCTTTGCCGACCCGATAAAGGTGAAGAACGCCACCCTTCCATCGGTCACCAACCGCTCCGCCGTCGGTATGTCGCAGACACTCACCTGGCACATGTCTTGAGGTAGCCCCGCCTCGTGCAGCAGGGCCACGAACTTGATACAGGTGAGCGGCGTCGTGTTGGCAGGCTTGACGATCACCGGACAACCGGTCGCAACCGCGGGAACCACTTGATGGACGATCAGGTTGAGGGGGTGATTGAAGGCGCTGACGGCGACCACGGGACCGATGGGCTCCATTCGTGTGAAGGCCAGGCGCGCGCCGCCGGCCGCCGATAGATCCATGGGAATCTCACGGCCGTGGAGGTGTCCGATCTGTTCCGCGGCCAGCTCGACGCCGTTTACGGCACGGTCCGCTTCGATTCGGGCATCGCCGAGCGGCTTGCCGCCTTCCCGCGCGATCAGGGAGGCAAATGGTTCCCTTTGGGCGCGGAGCAGATCGGCGAGGCGGTGCAGGATCTCGATCCGCCGATAAGCAGGGAGGCGGGCGGTTTGATCCGCGAACGCGGAGGTGGCGCGGTCGAGCATGGCATCCACCTCGGGCCATTGGGCACAATCCAACGCTTCGATCTCGGCCCCGTCATAGGGCTGGTAAACGGTGAGGCGAAAATCCTGGCTCATGATTCGCTCCGATCCCTGTCAAATCAGGCAGACACGTTCCGCCAGTTCGTCGATCAAGACGCGTTTGTTCTCGCTGTAGTCCACCGGCACCTCGACGAGGTGAACCCCACCTGCTTCATAGCACCGCTCCAAAATGGGCAAGAATTCCTCGGTCGCCTCCACCCGGTGGCCCGAGGCACCGTAGCTCATGGCATATTTGACGAAGTCGGGGTTGCCGAAATCAAGCCCCCAGTCGGGGAAGTCCAGGTGGGCCTGTTTCCAGCGAATCATGCCGTAGGAATCATCGCGAATAATCAGCACGACCAGATCGAGCCCGAGGCGGACAGCGGTCTCCATCTCCTGGCTGTTCATCATGAACCCGCCGTCGCCACAGATCGCCATGACCCGCCGATCGGGGTGCAGCATGGCCACCATCATGGCCGATGGCAGGCCCGCCCCCATGGTCGCCAGTGCATTGTCCAGGAGCACGGTGTTGGATTGCTTGGTGAGGTAATTCCGTGCGAACCAAATCTTGTAGGTGCCGTTATCCAGCGCAATTATCCCGTCGGGCGGCATGACGGCACGCACATCGGCGACGATTCGCTGTGGGATCAGAGGGAACCTCGGGTCGTCCGTTCCTTCGGCGATATGTTTCAGGACTTCCCCGCGCACCCGCATGAAGTAGTCGAAATCGTGCCCTGGCTCGGGCTCGAGCCGGTCCGCGAGCCGCTGAAAACTCGAAGCGACATCGCCGATCAGTTCAAGCTGCGGAAAATAAACCTCGTCGACCGCGGCCGGAGAGAAGTTCACGTGAATCACGGTTTGGCCGCCATGCTCCATAAAGAAAGGCGGTTTCTCGACCACGTCATGTCCCCCATTGATGATGAGATCGGCCCGGTCGACGGCGCAGTGCACGTAATCGCCCTCGGACAGCGCCGCGGTGCCGATATAAAGGTCATGAAACCCGCCGATGACCCCCTTGCCCATCTGGGTGTTGAAATAGGGGATGCCGGTCTTGCCGACGAAGGATTCGAGCGCATCGATGATCCGCTTGCGGTTGGCGCCCGCGCCCACCAAAAGAAGGGGATGCTTGGCGGCACGGATCATGGCGGCGGCATTATCGATGGCGCTGTCATCGCAGACCGGCCGACGCGGCATATTGGCCGTCATAAGAGGACCATCCTCCGCCATTTCGGCGGCGATATCCTCGGGCAGTTCCAGAAGAACGGCGCCGGGCCGTTCCTGTTCGGCCAAACGAAAGGCCTCGCGCACCAGGCTTGGGATGGTGTTGCCGTTGACGATTTGCTTGGCGAATTTGGTGATCGGCCGCATCAGGGCGACCACGTCGATGATCTGGAACCGGCCCTGCTTGCTTGCCTTGATGGGCTTCTGTCCGGTGATCATCAGCATCGGCATGGCGCCAAGTTGCGCGTAGGCCGCCGCGGTCACCAAGTTGGTCGCGCCGGGGCCGAGGGTCGCCAGGCAGACCCCGGCCTTGCCGGTTAGCCGTCCATAGGTGGCCGCCATGAAACCGGCCGCTTGCTCGTGACGGGTCAAAATCAGCCGGATATTGGAGGTACGGAGCGATTCGAGGAAATCGAGATTCTCTTCGCCGGGCACACCGAACACGTATTCGACGCCCTCGTTCTCCAATGCCTTGACCAGAAGATCGGAAGCTTTGATCTGTTTGCCGGAGTCACTCATATTGGTCTCCTGTTGGCGATGACATGTTCCAATAGGCCGATATTCGTTACGTCATGCGGTGGCTCGTGCCTCTTGATTGGCGCGCGCATGGGGCACCGGATGGAGTTCATTGAGCGGTACGGATGTCCCATTCCCTTGTGCGATTCGGCAATGATAGCGCTTGAGTACCCGCCATGCCCAGTTTGTCGCCGGCGCGGGCCGAGTGCCTCGCTGAGCCGAGGCAAACACATAAAACACCAAGCCCCCGGTACCGCACCACGGGGTGGTCTATTCC
>JAPUGG010000009.1 GCA_027292975.1 Alphaproteobacteria bacterium
GCGATCGCGGTGATGATCGGGTTGCAATCGGTCACCGCCACATCAGATACGTTTCCTTCCGTCCTCATGGGAATACCGGGCACATCCGGATCTCAGGCAACCGTGATGGACGGCTTCCCCATGTCGAAGCGAGGCGAGGCCGCCCGGGCGCTTAGCGCCGCCTTCACATCGTCGATGTTCGGCGGACTATTCGGCGCGGCGGTACTCTCGATTGCGATATTTTTCGCCGAGCCGCTGATCATGGCCATCGGATTGAGTGAGCAGCTCATGCTCGTGGTTCTTGCCCTTGCGATGGTCGGCACATTGACCGGAATCAGTCCGGCAAAAGGGATGGCGGCCTGCTGCATTGGATTGATGATTGGCGCCTTCGGATCCGCTCCCGGAACGGGTGAGGTCCGGTTGACGTTCGATACGGAATACCTTCTTGATCCGGTCAAGATCGTGATCATGGGGCTCGCCATGTTCGCCGTTCCTGAGATCATCGAGCTAGTGAGGCGCGGTAAAACCATCTCGGAGACGGGAAAGCTTGGCGCCGGTTGGCTCCAAGGCATGCGCGATTGGGCAAGGAATTGGGGTCTGTCTCTTCGCTGCTCCGCCATCGGATGCCTGGTCGGGGCCCTGCCCGGGCTCGGTGGTACGGTGATCGATTGGATTGCCTATAGTCACGCCATTCAAACCACGTCAAACCGCGAAAGCTATGGGACCGGAGACGTTCGCGGCGTCATCGCGCCGGAATCGGCGACCAATTCCAAGGAAGGCGGGTCGCTCCTGCCCACCCTGTTCTTCGGCGTGCCGGGCTCCTCGGGCATGGCCATCCTGCTGGGCGCCTGGCTGATCCTGGGCATCCAGCCGGGCCCGGCGATGCTCACCGAGCATCTGGACTTGGTGTGGATCTTGATCTGGGCGCTGGTGATCTCAAACCTGGCGGCGGTGGTGATCTTGCTGTTCATCACCCGCTGGGTGGCGTTGCTCATCTTCCTGCGTGGCGGAATCCTGATCCCCGTGGTGCTGATCGTCACCGTCCTCGGCACCCTGTTGGCAAAGGGGCAACCGGAAAACCTGATCCTGCTGGGCATCCTCAGCGTCATCGGCTATGGCCTGCTGAAATACGATTGGCCGCGTCCGCCGTTCGCCATCGGTATCGTGCTTGGCAAGATCGCCGAGGAATCGCTCCACAAGGCCTGGGCCCTGTGGCGTTGGGATTTCTTCGTGCGGCCCCTGTCGGTCATCCTCATATCTCTGATCCTCGCCACCATCGCGTTCGCCGTTTACCGCGGTATCGTCGATAATCGAAAGCGGAGTCAAGCCAATGTCGACATCTGATCGGAACGGCGAAACCCGCCCCACCCTGTGGCGCGCGCTGACCCATGGGCGCACCCTGTTTTCCATCATCATGTTCTCCATCTTCTTTGTCATGGTGATCGTGGCCTGGGATTATTCGTGGCCGGCCAATTTCCTGCCCTTCGTGATCGGCATCCCGGGGATGGCTTTGGCCTTTCTGCAGGTCATCCTCGACATCCGGGGCTTCATTATCGCCAAGGGGAAGATCGACCCCAGGACGGAATTCGAAATATACATGGCCGAACTGACCAGCCACACCGAGGGGCTGGAGCTCGAGGTCGTAAAGGAAAAGGCGGAAACCCTCGTCGAGGATCACTCATTGGTCGCGAAAAGCCGCAACCGTCAGGAGATGACCCTTTTCGGTTTCTTCTTCTTCCTGCTGGGCGTCGTGCTGTTGTTCGGGTTCTGGATCGGCACGCCCATATTCCTGTTCCTGTTCGTGCGCTATTACGCCAAGGAATCCCTGAAACTGAGCCTGATGATCACGGCAGGGGTCTGGTCGGTCATGTATTTCATCCTGGTGATCGTCCTCTCACAGATCATTTTCGAGGGGTACATCACCAATTTTATCTATGACACATACATAGCCGATTGATTCAAGAGACTTGCCCTCGGGCAAAAGGTCCATCAAAATAGCGTCCAATGGTGCCGTGCCTTTTGTCATAGGCTCATCCAAGTGCTTACGACGAAATCGATGGTCGGCGTCAGGTGTGATTCGGTCCTGTCGGCCGAATTGATTGATACCAAGGGAGTCTCAGGAGGACCGTAGCAATGAAAATTTCCACTGCTTTGTTCACGTCTGCACTGGCCATCGGCCTCGCTTTCGGATTCACCGCCCTTCCCACCGGCACGGCGCAGGCCGGGGAGGTCAAGGGTAAAATCGAATCGACCAAAAAAGAGGGCCGCCAAATCAAGATCGGCGGCATGACCTATTTCATCTCCGGCTCGCGCACCAATGTCTGCATCAAGGGCACCTGCGATGCCGACCGCGCCGAGCTCAAAAAAGGCATGTCATGCAAGGGCACCACCAGCGCCAAGAAGAAGGGCATGGAATTCAAGAAGGTTTCCTGCAAGTAGTCAGGCGGCATAATCTGGAACGGGCGGGCCGCGTTGGCCCGCCCTTTTCAACTCCCCGGCCCTTTGCGTGGATGCAAAGAATTGGGTATTCTCCACGGCGAAACGAACCATGAGGCCGGCATTGAGCCGAAGGTGGCGAATCCGGCCCAATCGCCTTAATTGGCCTAAATTTTTGGGATAGCCTGTCGGGCGACCGCATGGTTGAAATTTGCAAGGGAGAGTCACGATGAAAAATCTTTTCGGCCTTCGGGCATCCATAGCCGTCACCGCATCCGGGGCCATGGCCATGATGGTTGGCCTCGGCGCCGGCCCGGCCGCAGCCGCAAGCGGCGCCGATTACTACAAGGGCAAGGTGGTCACTTACGTGGTCGCCACATCGCCCGGCGGCGGTTACGACTTCTACGGCCGGCTGGTCTCCAAATACATGCAAAAACATCTGCCCGGCTCCACTTTCGTGGTCAAGAACAAGCCCGGCGGCGGCCATATCATCGGCGCCAACCTGATTTACAACGCCAAGGCCAATGGGCTCACCATCGGCATCTTCAACACCGGCCTGATCTATTCCCAGGTCATCGGCAAGAAGGGGATCCGCTTCGATCTCGCCAAAATGTCGTGGATCGGCAAGGCCGCCGCCGACCCCCGGGTGGTGATGGCCGCCGTCAATGGCGGGCCCAAGTCCCTCGCCGAACTCAAAGGACCCAAGGTGTGGAAGTTTTCCTCCGGCGGCGTCGGGTCCTCGGGCTACAACGACACCCAGATGCTGGCCAAGGTGCTGGGCTGGAAATTCAAGATGATCTTGGGCTATCGCGGCACCCAGTCGGAACTGGCCATGCGCCGTGGCGAGATTCACGTCGCCGTGAGCTCGCTCAGTTCCGCGGGTTTGTTCGTAAAAAACGGCTATGGGCGGCTGCTGACGGTGATCGGCGGCGCGCCCATGAAGGGTGTACCGCAGCTCATGGACGTGGTCGAGACCAAAGACGCCAAGGCCATCGCCGCGCTGATCGCCTCCCAGGCGGAACTGGCCCGCTTCACCGCCGGACCGCCGGAGATTCCCGCCGACCGGCTCGGCGCCCTGCGCACGGCCTACAAGGCGTCCCTGGACGAAAAGGACCTGCGCGCCCAGGCGGCCAGGGCGGACCGGCCCATCGTCCCGGCCTACGGCGAAGAAGTCCGTAAAAAGGTCCGCGCAGCACTGAACCAGCCGCCCGAAGTGATCGCCCTGGTGCGCCAGATTCTTGCCATCAAGGCGCCGACCAACACCGTGCTGGGCACCAAATTGCTGACCAAGACGCCGGACGGTCGCTGGATCACCTTCAAACACGGGTCAACGACCATCAAATCGAAGATTTCCGGCTCGCGCACCAAGATCAAGGTCAACGGCAAGAAGGCCAAGCGCAAGTCGCTCAAGGTCGGCATGATCTGCGATATCAGCTACAAGCTGGGCAAGAGGAACGAGCCCAAGACCATGGAATGCAAATCCTGATCTGCTATAAAATGCGGGCCCGGACATCTGCCCGGGTCCGCCTTTTTATGCCAAAATAATGCCTGGGAGGCCCCGATGACCCTGATCCTTTCCAACGACGACGTCGAGCGGCTGTTGACCATGCCCGATTGTATCGAGGTCCTGGAAGACGCCTATGTGGAACTGGCCGCGGGCCGTGGCATCAGCCGCACCAGGTCCGACTGCATCGCCCCCACCAGCTACGCAGATGATGCCATGTATGGCCTCAAGTCCATGGACGGGGTGCTGCCGAAGCTCGGCATCAGCGCCATCAGGATTAACTCCGACATCATTACCAATCCCATGATCGGCAACACCCCGAGGCGGGTGAAGGTGCCCGCCGCCCCCGGTGGGCGCTATGTCGGCCTGGTGCTTCTGTTTTCCACCGATACCGGGGAACCGCTGGCGATCTTCCCCGACGGCGTGTTGCAGCACATCCGGGTCGGCGCGACCAACGGGCTCGGGGTCAAATACATGGCCAGGGATAATGCCCAAACCGTCGGCATTCTGGGGTCGGGCTGGCAGGCCGAAACCCAATTATCGGCCGCCTGCTCGGTCCGGGACATCAAGGAAATCCGATGTTTTTCACCCAATAAGGAAAACCGCGAATCGTTTTCCGAGCGGATGAGCGAAACCCTCCAGGTGCCCGTCACCCCGGTCGATCACGCCGAGGATTCCATACGCGGCGCCGACATCGCCATGTGCGCCACCAATGCCAACGATCCAATCTTTTTCGCCGACTGGATCGAGAAGGGCATGCACCTCTCTTCCATCAAGGTAGCCGAGATCGACGTGAACGCCGTCAGGGCCGCCGACCGGGTCGCCATCCATACCCATGACACGGAGCCCATCATCGTGGTCGCCAAGGGCGCCACCAATTATGAAGACAACCAGACCAAGTCCTGGGAGATGGCCGCTGCGCTTGATTTCGATTCCTTTCCGACCCTGCCGGACCTGATTACCGGTGCCGCCAAGGGCCGCGAAAACGACGCAGAGGTGACCTGCTTCCTCAACAATCTCGGCCTCGGCTATCAGTTCGCCGCCGCCGGTTCGGTGATCTACCGGCGCGCCAAGGAAGAAGGCGCGGGCAACGAAGTTCCCACCGACTGGTTCACCGAGACCGTCCATCCCTAGAGGTTTATCCGGCAAAAGGGGCGGGAGTCGCCCCCCGCCCCTTTCCGTTCGAATGTGTTTCCGGCTGATTACTCGAACCACACGTAATATTGGGCGTTGCCCCATTCCCGCGCGATGACGTAGAAATCGCCGAATGCCGCCTGGGGCCACGGCAGGGCCAGCAGTTCGTCGAACAATATGCCAGCGAAGGCGAACAGCGAGAACGCACAGTAGAGTGTCAGTTTCCACGGCTCCTTGCCCTCGATCTTCATGTAGGCGACCACGAACAGGAAGACCGTGAACAGGATCCCGACCAAGGCCGAGGACAAGAGGAAGGCCAAAAGCCAGAGCATGAAGGTCCCCGCACGAAAGGCAAGGAGCTTCGGGGCCATCTTCGGCCCACGGACCGTGAGATCGAGATGGAGCGACTCGCGCACCTGGCCTTCCGCCGAGCCATCATCGTAGCGCCCGGGCGTCCTGAAGGTATGGTTGATCATGCTGACCCCCATGATTGCCAAGCCGAAGTAACCGACGATGGTGGGCACGATGCGGGCGTCGTGGTTCCAGGCTTCCGCCTCCATCATCGCCCAAGAGAAGAGCCCGATGGCAAGGACATAGAACCCGGTCTGCATGTCGATCTGTGGCTTTATCCCGAACTCCTTAATGATCTGAATAGTACCGCCGGCCATCCGCCATTCCTTTATGAGCGGACGCATCAACCCGTAGCCCGACAGCAGGAACATGAAGATCACGACGTAGCGGATGCTCTCGATCGATGTCGGGAACAGCCATTCCGTGCCATAGCGCTCCACCGAGATGAACAAATAGCGTTCGACGATATCGCCCAGCACAAAGCCCAGGATCACCGGAGGCCGCGGCCATTGCAGGCGCTTCATGGTCCAACCCACGGTACCCATGACCAGCAGCGTATAAATATCGCCCCATTGGCGCGACCCCTGGAAGGCGCCGATGAACACCACCGCCAGGATGAGCGGCATGATGATGGTGTAGCGGAGCAAGGCGATCTTGGCGAACTGGTTGGAAAAGGCGAAACAGAGGCCGGCGCCGAGGATATTGGCGATGGCCACCGACCACACCATGGAATAGGTCACGTCCAGATGCTTGGTCAGCATATCCGGCCCCGGAATCAGGCCATGGATCAGGAAGGCGCCGAGCAAGATAGCCATGGAGGCCGATCCCGGCACGCCGAAGGCGATGGTGGGAACCAGGGCGCCGCCTTCCTTCGCGTTGTTGGCTCCTTCGGAAGCCAGCACGCCGCGGACATCGCCCTTGCCGAAGGTCTCTGCAGCACCGGGCTCGGTGCGGGCGGCATGGCCGTAGGCGACCCAGTCGACGATGGCGGCCCCGAGGCCCGGGATAGCGCCGAGGGCGGCCCCGAGCCACGCCACGCGGATGACCAGCCACCAATGGGTAAAGGTATCGCGGACACCTTGCCATTGGCCCGAACGGGTGTCCACATCCGCATCCTCCGAATCGGAGGCGATGGAGGTTCGGATAATCGCCATGTCGGCCAGTTCCGGCAGGGCGAACAGGCCGATGGTCACCGGCACGATGGGCAGGCCGTCCCACAGATAAAGGGAATCAAGGGTCCAGCGCAGGGTCCCGGTCTGCGGGTCGGAGCCGACCATGGCGATGAGCAGGCCGACACAGGCCGCGGCCACGCCGCGCATGGGCGAGGAGCCCGACAGCACGGCGACCATGGAAAGGCCGAACACCGAGAAGGACAGAAGCTCCGGCGAGCCCAGATAAAGCATCACCGGACGCAGGATGGGAATCGATACCGCCAGCAGCAAGGCGCCAAACAGCCCCCCCATCATCGACGCCGTATAGGCCGCGCCGAAGGCGCGCCCGGCCTCGCCTTTTCGGGCCATGGGATGACCATCGAGGATGGTCGCCGCCGACCCCGTGGTGCCGGGCACCCCGAACAGCACCGCCGGGATGGTATCCGAGGTCGTCGTCACCGACCCCATCCCCAGCAGGAAGGCGAAAGCCGCGAACTTGTCCATGTCGAATGTGAACGGCAGCAACAGCGCCATGCCAACGAGCCCGCCAAGGCCGGGAATCACGCCCAGAATCAGGCCGATGATCACGCCCCCGAACAGGAACATCAGCCGCATGGGATCGGACATAATGATCAGCGCATCGCCCGCGGCGAATAACATAAATTGCATGTATTCCATGATTCCCCACCTGTTATGGCATTGGTTTTATGGCATTTATTGGTCCAAGCTTTCCGCACTTAGAAGCGCGCGGTTCGAATCATTGTCCAGCCGGATTGGAATCCCCCTCGTCAGTCTTCCGATGGCTCCGTTTCCTTCCATCGGCGGAAGAGTGTGTGGGAAATATCGAAAAAATCAAGTGCCTTTCCCACGCTCTGGTTAATCACGTCATCGAGACTTTTGGGCCGGATGTAGAATGCCGGGACAGGCGGCATCACCACCGCGCCATACCGCGCGGCCCGCGCCATCAACTCGAGGTGACCGAGATGCAGCGGTGTCTCGCGGACCAACAGGACCACCCGGCGTTTTTCCTTGAGCGCCACGTCGGCCGCGCGCACCAGAAGGTTGTCGTCGTAGGAGTTGACGATGCCGGACAAGGTCTTGACCGAACAGGGCGCAATGATCATGCCCGCGTGGCGGTACGACCCGCTCGACAGCGAAGCGCCGATATCCTGGTAGTTGTAAACCACGTCGGCCAGGGCCTCGACGTCGGAGACCTTCCAGTCGGTCTCGTCGTGGATGGTGCGTCCCGACGAGGGCGACAGCACGAGGTGAACCTCGATATCGTCCACTTTATTCAACACCTCAAGCAAGCGGATGCCGTAAATGGCGCCCGAGGCACCTGACATGCCGACGACGAGTCTACGCATCGCCCCGGCTCCACGTCACGTCTCGACTCCCAACGGTCTTGATAGCATCACAACGCCCCTAATGTTTGCGGCCGATATTCAACGGCGCCGATCCAACCTACTTGCTATAGGAGTCACGGCGCACCGTGATGGTATCGACCAGCGCGGGCTGCCCCGCCTTGACCCGGGCGATGGCGCGGCGCAGCGCCGGCTGAACGTCCTCGGCCCGGTCGATGGGCCCCTCGCCGTACCAGCCCATGGCGCGGGCGAGGCCGGCAAAGTCCGGATCCGGATCACACAGGTCCATACCGATATGGGCCTTGCCGACATCGGTCTTGCGCAACTGGGCCATCCTGATCTGGTGTTCCCAGTCGTTGTAATACGCGCGGTTGTTGTACATGACGATCAGCATCGGCAGGTTATGCTTGGCGGCGATCCACAAGGCCCCCGCGTCGTACATCAGATCGCCATCGGGCTGGATATCGATGACCAGCCTGCCCTTGTCCCTGTGGCCGAGCGCCGCGCCCAGTGACAGGCCGATCTGGGTCGAGGTGCCGAGCGACTTGCCGGGACGGCGGTAATGGGCATCGAAGTCCCAAATCCGCCGGGCCCAGTCATCGAGCGCTCCCGCGGCCAAAACCCAGTCCTCGCCCTTGATGACCTCCCAAATCTCGGCGGCCAGAACCGCGTGGCGGATGGGGCTCCCCGCCCGCGCCTTCGGATCGCTGCCGGCCCGGCGCCATTGGTTGCGCTTGCGATTGTGCAGTTTGGCGATCCTGGCGCCGCGCGCCTTGATCCGTTTCTTGACCGCGGCGCTACGATTGATCAGCCGGCGGCAGGCGGCCGTCAGCAACGGAATGGCGAGGTCGGTGTCGCCGATAATGCGAAGATCGAACGGCAACAGGCGCTGGTAATCCAGCGACCAGCCCGAGATTTTCAATTCGCCGAATCCGATATCGACGAATTTGCAACCGGGCGGCGTCTTGCGCTTGAGCGTCCGGGTCGTCGACACCAGGCTCGTCGTCGGACGCTCCCAATCCTCCACGTCGAGGCCGACGATGAGGTCCGTCTTGGACCATATCTCGTCGATCATCGACATATTAAGCGGGTGAACGCCGGGGAAGTTGCAACGCGCGTCGAGATCATAGACCGCGGCCTGGACCAGGTCGGCGAGCTTGACCAGCGCGTCGTACCCTTGCTCGGTGCGGCCCGCGTATTCGGCGAGCAGAACAGGGTTCTTGGCCTTGACCAGAAGCACCGCCGCCTTTTCGATCTGTTGGGGATCCGGCGCCATCTTGGCCGGCACCTTGACCGCCGAGGACGGCGGCAGGGCAACCTTGCGGTCCAGGTTTTCTTCCTGCAGCCAGGCGTCGTAACACATGTAAACGGGCCCCTGGGGATTGGTCATCATGACCGAATAGGCGCGCGCGAAGGCTTCCGGCACGCCGTCCACGGTGGCCGGCTGAGCATCGAATTTCACGTATTCGCGGATTGCCGCGCCTTGGCCGTTGGCGGTATGAATCCAGTCGATCTTGGGCCGCCGCTTGGTCTCGTTGAGCGGCCCCGTGGCACCGACGATGAAGATCGGCGCGCGGTCGATATAGGCGTAGTAGATCGCCATGTTGGAATGGAGAAGGCCCACCAGGTTATGGACGATGGCGATCATCGGTTTGCCGGTTGCGCGGGAGTAGCCGTGGGCGATCTGCACCGCCGTTTCCTCATGGGTGCACAACATCATATGGGGATAATTACGGCCGTAATTGACCATCGAATCATGCAGCCCCCGGTAGCTGGCCCCCGGATTGAGGGCGGCAAACGGCAGATCGTACATATGCATCATGTCGACGATGACGTCGGAGTTGAATCCCCCCGCGCCGGCGCGCTTCACCCTTGGTTTCTTGGGAACCGGTATGGGCTTCCTAAAAGGCTTCTTGCCTCTCTTCGCGGCACCCGTTCTTGTGGTCGTCGCCATTGCGTTCCTCCGCTCCCTGTCTCTGTGGTGCGTTCTTCTCCGTCGGAACGCAACCGGCCCTCACTGCCGATGTTCAGGCCTCTCCTAATTTTCCGAAGGGCCCCTTACGGGGCCCTTCTGTGGCCTCCTCGATCAAGGCGGCCATGGCACCGCACTGTGGCAGGGCGAACCCCAACACGCAAGGAATTTGAGGCCTGAAAGCGGCATTGATGGCCACCTTCAGGCCTCGTGATCGTGGCTTATCCGCAGGAGATCTTGAGCGCCTTCTGCGCCCCCTTGACGGTGAAGGTGCAACTCATGCCTTTCTTCAGCGCCTTACGCTTTGCCTTCTTGCCGGATACCGTGATCTTGGTCTTTCCGCCGACCCTGAGCTTGCCCTTGGCGCCGCCGCCCTTCCAACTGACCCGCTTGCCGCCGCGCTTGATCTTGGTGATCTTGCCCTTGTGCACATAGGTCTTCACCACGGCCTTGGTGATCGTGATGTTGTTGGTCTTGGACATGGCATCACGGGCATGGTCGATCACCTCCTGGGGCAGGGCATAGAGGCCGGCCAGAAGCTTCTGAACACCCTTGCCCGAAACCGGGTTGAGGGGCAGGCGCCCCTTCTTGGCTTCGGCAATGAACTTCTTGTCCTTCATGGTGGCGTCGAACGCCGCCTGCAGGATCACCACGCGGTCGGCGGGCACCTTGGGTCCCACCGCGAAGGGGCGGCCCATGACCAGTCCCGCGAGGATCAGCTCGAGGGCCTGGCGGTCCTTTTTCTTGGTGATGTACTTGGTCACCAGCGGTACGTGCATCAGATCCTTGTGCGGAAAGAGCGCGATCTGAAGCGGGATCACTATCTTTTTCTCGTCGACCCACTTCTTGCGGGTGGCAATCACCGAAGACCAGGACCAGGCGCAGCGGCCGTGGACCTCGCCCCGCTCCATGGCGAGGTTGATATCGACGCCGCCGGGATAACCCGAGATCAACCTGAGCTTCGTGCCCATCAAATTGTTGAGCATCATCGCCTGGATATCGGTCCCCGACCCCACCCCGGTGCCGCCGACGATGGGGTTCTTGTTGAACAGGTCATCGACGGTCTTGATGCCCGAGGTATGCCAGAAGGCGCAGGTGCTGGTTTCCTGGTTGATGGATCCCAGCCAATTGAATTTGTTGGCGTTGAACTTGGCCTTGGGATTACCCGTCAGGTGCTCCAGCGGAACCTGACGACCGAAAGTCGCGACATTGGTCCCATCCTGCTTGATGGTGTTGTAGAGCGAATTGGCCAGGCGCATGCTCCCCGCCCCGGTGTAGTTCTTGGCGGTGAACCTGGGATTCCCGGGGATATGGCGGCCCATATGCCGGCCCAGGGTCCGGCCGTAGCGGTCGTAACCGCCGCCGGCGGAATAGCCGATATACATGGTCATCCGCTTGCCCTTGTAAAAACTCTTGGCCGACTGGGCCATCGCCGCGCCGCTTGCCGCGGCCAGAGCCAGCGCTCCCATCGCCAGGGCTCCCATGCCGGTATACGCGATTATTCGTTTCATGATTCCATACTCCCTGTTGTCTTGACCAACCCCTTCGGGGTGCAGCGTTTTTGTCCTCGCGCGCATGGTGTCACCATGGCGCCGTGGCATGGAAGGAGACTACCCTTATCTTGCCCCGGGGTTCAAGGACCGCTGGGGCGGGGCCCCGGGCGATCGTTCAATGCCCCGGCGCCGGCGCACCCAGGACCTGGACCAGCAGCGCCGCGAGCAACCCCGCCAAGGGCGGTAAGGCAATGGAGGAAACCAGCCTCAACGCCGTGAAACGCCCGCCCATCATGGGAATTTCGAACATAAAAATGCGGTGGAGGCCCCATGTGGCCGCGGCGGTGAGAAGGGCGATCAAGGCCGGCACCCCGGCCCCGGCTTTCAATAGCGCCAGCACCAGGGGCATGATCACCAGGGGCCCGCCGGGGAAGAACGGCCCCACCGCGCAACCGATCAGGATGCCCTGCCAGCCGGCGCTTTCGCCGAGCCACGCGGCGACGATGTCCTCGGGCAGGATTTGGGAAATGAAGCCCGCGGCGAGAATGGCGACGCCAATTTTGGGCCCGTTGACGAGGAACATATCGGCGCCGCGCATGACCCCCTGGCGAAGGCGGGCGCCCGGCTGGCGCATGGCTATGACCAACGCCACCACCACCATTCCCCAGATGATCATGACTCCCGGCTCGAAGATGCCGCCCATGCTAGGCCTCCCCTCCGGCGCGGCGGGAGCCGGCGGTGGGGCCGTCTTCCTCACGCCCCGGCCCGACCGCTCTCAGGGGGATGCGCCGGGCGATCAAACCGGCAAGGATCGGCAGGGCGATGACCGCGGCGATCCGGTAAAGGGTGAATTCGCTTCCGAGCAGCGGCAGTTCCCAGACCAGTGTCCGATGAAAACCCAACAGCGACCAGCCGGTCAGGTAGGCCACCAGCGCGCCGCGGTCGGCGCCCGACATGTAAAATGCGACGACGATGGGAAACGAGGTCATGGGCCCGCCCGGCGTCAGCATGCCGACGACGGCACCGATGAAGATTCCCCGCAAGCCGGAATCTTCGCCGACCCACTTGGCGACCAGGTCCGGCGGCAATATCGCCTGCACCAGCCCCGCTAAGAGCATGCCGCCGATCATCCGGGGAAGCAGGAAGAGAAGAACATCGAGATCGCCCGAAAGGGCCTCACCGACGGCGCCGATGCCTTTCAACTCCCAGACCGCCCAGGCGGCGATACCGGCGAAGCCGGCAAAGACCCAGAAGGACGGCCCGAATGCTTCGGCGGCACGGGAGCGCTTGGGTCTCCTCATGGGGTTTCCTCACGATTACTATGGTTTGCGCGCGGCGGCGCCCGTTAACACTGCGCGCGTGGAAAACGGGCGCCTCAAAGGGCGCCCGTCTCGGCACCAACGACTTAGTCGAGGAGGTGCTTCCACTTCTCCATGGTCTTGGCCGCAAGTTCCGGCGACGATTCTGCCACCGGCGGGAATTCGTCCTTCCAGTCCCAGGGCCGGCAGGCATCGACGATGGCCCGCGAATTGAAGTTGTCCCCGGCCCGTTTGCGGGGATCCAGCGGCCCCGACCAGGCGCGGCGGATAATATCGATATCGTCGACCGGGTCGCAGCGGGTCGACATCGCCCAGGTTACGTCCCACAGGTTCGAGGGGTCGATGTCATCATCCACCGAGATGGCCCATCGCCCAAGATAGTTCCCTGCATGGACGTTGCAGCAAAGCTCGGCCGCCTGGCGCGAATGCCCGGGATAGGCCTGCTTGATGGAAATCACGTTGAACAGCCTGCCGCCGCCGTTCTGGTGGCACCATACGCCCTGCACGCCGGGCAGGCCCGCGGCCTCCACCTGGTCCCAGATCAAAGCCGACTTGATGACGCTCTTGGACAGGGTGTAATCGGACGGCGGCCGGCCGGGGCGGGCCATGGTGATGATCGGGTTGTTGCGGTAATAGACGCGGCTGATCTTGACCACCGGGTCTTCGCGGACCGATGAGGCGTAATAGCCGGTCCATTCGCCGAACGGCCCCTCGGGACGTTCATCGTCCATGACGATTTCGCCCTCGATGCAAATCTCGCCATAGGCGGGAATCGGAAGCCCGTTCACTTCCGACTTGATCATGTCGAAGGGCGCCCCGCGATGGCCCGCCGCGTAGGAGAATTCCGAAACCCCGTATTGAACTTCGTTGCCCGCGGCCAGGAACATCAAGGGGTCGTGGCCGACGCTGATCGCCACCGGGCAGGGCTTGCCTTGCTTGAAGTACTTCTCGCGGATCAGCCGGCCGTGCTTGCCCGGGCTCATCCACAGGCCCACCGTGTTTTTGTCGTGAACCATGACCCGGTAGGTGCCGAGGTTGACCCAGTCGGTATCCGGGTCCTGCATGATCACCAGGTCTCCGGTGCCGATATAGCGGCCGCCGTCCAACTCATGCAGGAAAGGAACGGGGAACTTCAGCAGGTCGACGTCTTGGTCGCGATCGACGTTTTCCAGAATCGGGCCGGTATTGACGAAACGCGAGGGGATCGGCGAGAAATCCTTCATACGGTCGCGATACCATCTCACCACGTCCATGGCGCCCGATGGCTCGGGGAAACCCAGGGTCATGGCCAGGCGCTTCACCGAATTGGTCATGCCCGACAGGATCCGGAAGCCGGGTTCGTAACCGGGGATATTGTCGAACAGCAGGGTCGGCGGATCGTCGGGCGTGTGGTGATAGATCATCTCGGCGATGGCACCGATCTCAAGATTCCAATCGGCGCCGTCGATCTTCTGCAACTCGCCCAAATCCTCGACCCGGTCAAGCCATTCGCGCAGGTCCTGGTGCGGCGCGCCGTAGTCCTTGTAGGTGCCATTTTTGGTGGAAGTATCAGCCACTGTTCTCTGCTCTCCTTATGGGTCGGAAACGGCGGGCCCTTGGCCCCCCGCTCCAGTGGTTGTCGCCCGGGCATCGACAGCCCCGGGCCTGAATTCCGTTGCCAGCCCTCGGTCCGCCATCAGCGCCCCGGCCCGCCGGTGCCACCGGCTGGAGGCTGCGCAACCGCCTGAAGCCAAGTCCTTGTTCTAGCCAAAACCGGGCGCAAGTTCAAAAACATAATAGTTGCCCCTGCTATGCCGATTCGAGATATCTGAGTCGTCGCCTTAATCCCTGATGTCCTGGACGAACCAATCGGTCGGCACGGTGTTGCCCAACTGCCGTTCCGCCGCCAAGCGGTACACCAGCCCGCCGACGGCGGCAAACTGGAGCCCCTGGTTTCCCATGTTGTGATAGAAGGTGATCTGATCCTCGCCGGTCCGCCCTTCCGCCCGGCCGAAAACGAGATCGCAGAAATCGGGGTAATCGCCGCCGAATCCGGAGCCTTGGGTTTTCGGCGGGAGGCGCTTCATTTCCTCATCTGTCCCGCCGATATAAGCCAGCGGGCTCATGCCCACCTCCATCCGGATGCGTTTGCTCTCCGGCATCGAAAGTCCGCCCACCCCTTGCCGGATCTTGATGTCCATACGCGCTTCGGCCTCGGTGCTGACCTCGCACGGCCCCAGCATGGAGACATGCATCCCCGGCTCCAGCCAATCGGCTTCGAAGGTCGGCGTCATGGAATCGGTATTGGTGGAAAGGATATCGACGCCGCGGACCGCGTCGCGCGGCGATTCGACGGGCTCCACCTCGATCCCGTGGGTTTCGCTCATTTCCTTGGCGAAGGCCTCGCGGTGGGCCGCGGTCGGGCTGTAGACCTTCACGTGCTCGATGGCGCGCACGCACATATAGGCGGCAAGAAAGGTCCGTGCCATGCCGCCGGAGCCCAGCATGCCGATGGTCTTGGAATCCTCGCGTGACAGGTGCTTGGCGCCGATCCCGGCGCCGCCGCCGACCCGCATGTGTTGCAATTCCCCATCATTGATCATCGCCAGCGGCTCGCCGTTTTCCGAGGAAAACACCATGATCAACCCGCAGAAGGTCCCCGGCTGCATGCAGTATTTTTCTTCGGTCCACGATGTTTTGTCCGATTGCGGCCAGGTGATCACGTCGGATTTCATGCGGATCGCGAAGATGCCGTCGTACCAGCCCTCCATGGTGCCCCAGCGGTAATAGCCGTCTTCGCGCTCGCACGGGGTATACATGTCGATGCGCGGCCGATGGATGGCGCCGCCCGTCTCCTGGGCCTTGAACGCCTCCTCCTGGACGCGGATGCAGTCCCCCATGGACAGCAATTCGGCGACGTTCTCGTTGTTGATGAACAGCATCTCACCCCCCGCTCTCACCAGAGATAACGGCGTTGACGACGTTAACGCCGGTGCGGGCCTGCCTCCCCCCGTGGCCGAACCCGTCAATACCCCTGCTTCAGGAACCAGTTGGCGATCTCGATGCGCGGCGCGAACCAAACCTTGTTGTGGCTTCTCACGTAATCAAGGAACTCCCGGATCACCCGCGTCCGGTAGGGCACACCCGACACGAAGGGATGGAAATTTATCGAGAAGAACTTGGGATAACCCTGTTCGCCTTCCTCGTAGAGCTGGTCGAACTGGTCCTTCCAAATGCCCATCAGGTCCCGCGGTGTCCGGTCGCCCTTGTAGGTGGAGTAATCGTTACAGCCGGAAATGTTGTAGGGGATGACCACCACCTTCTTGTTGCCCGATTCCAGGATATAGGGCTGGTCGTCGTCGAGCGGGTCGGCCCACCAGGTGTAGCCGTTCTCCGCCACCAGATCGAGGGTGTTGTCGGTAAAGCAGTGACCCGGCGAGAGATAGCCCGTGGGCCTTTCCCCGAAGGTGTCTTCGAAGGCCTTGATGGTCTTCTTCATGGATTCGTCTTCTTGCTCGCGGGTGTACATGTAGGAGTATTCATGCACATAGCCTTCGGAGGAATATTCGTGGCCCTGGCCCTTCACTTCCGCGAGAAGGTCGGCATTTTCCTCGCGCGCCAGGTCCTCGGCCTTAACCCCGTTGAGCAGCAAAGACGCCTTGATGTCGTATTTTTCAAAGGTGTCCAACAGCCGCCAGATTCCGGTGCGATCGCCGTATTCGCGTTCGGTGATCGCCGACATGCTTTTGTTGAAAGGGGCATCGGGCGGTGGAATATGGTGGCCGGCGGTGCGCTGGCCGGATTTGCTGGTCGCGAAGTTCTCGGGCCAGACCTCCCACGGCACGATGAACGTCATGCAGATCCTAGCGCCGTCGGGCCATTCGATCTTTCTTGGTCTTGGCATTGGCTAATCCCCTCCCTGGGATTAGGGCATTTTCGGCCAAATTAAACCATTTGACCAGAAGATGCTCTAGCTTCAGTAACCTTGCTCGAGCCACCAGTTGGCGATTTCGATGCGGGGCACGAGCCAAACCTTCTCCTTGCTCCGAACATAATCCATGAATTCGGAGATCACCTGGGCGCGGAACGGCACCCCCGAGACGAAGGGATGGAGATTGATGGAGAATACCTTGGGGTACCCACGC
>JAPUGG010000090.1 GCA_027292975.1 Alphaproteobacteria bacterium
CCGTCGTGTTGAGAAGCCCCACTGTCTCCTTGAGAGACGCCCATTCCCCAGCCAATTTCACAAATGTCTGATGTGAGGTCGAGACAGCGGCAATCCTTTCTGCTCTATGCGCCGAATGACTGATGACTTCCAACAGGACGCCGGTACCTTCCGGGTCCGGCGGTGCCGCGCATATGGCAAGTCGGCTGTTTGCCGTCGCCAGGATAAGTCCTGGCTGTGGTTTTGGTCCTGTATCAGGAGATGAAGGAGTAACGCTGTTCTTGCCACCCGCTGAAACGCTTGATGTCACCGTTGTATGCAACCAATTTTTTGGCTCGGTCTGCGGCGGTACGTCGGGTTTAAGTTGAGCGCTTCCCGCCATAGTTACTGCTAGAACCCGGACCGTCAGCATAGGCGCCGAAGATGATCTTGGTCTCGGCAGCGGCATCGAAGGCACTGAAGAAAAGAACGAAAGTGCCAAGTGCACCAACGAGTGTAAATATTTTCCCCGGTTGCGTGCGGCGGACCGCAGAAGGATTCAAGGCAGCATCTCCATTACTCATGACTATCCTCACTTTCTGAGTTCCCGGATTTGTTCCGTGGTTAGAGTGTGTTCTCAAGTAAGAAGCGCAATTCGTTATTATTTTGTTAATGATGACGTTAAGATTCAGGCGTTAAACCGCCTTCACAACGCTTTGATCAGCCCGGACGCCAAGGTGTCGACAGCGTTTTGCTCCGGGGCTGGGGTCATGGAATATTTGAAAGAAATGCTGTTTCTTGGTGCCTGCAAACGTGGGCCGGCAATTCTTCCCGGAAAGATCGGGCTGGCGTTTTTACTGGCGGTCTACCCGGTCGTGATCTTCGGGAATGTCGTGGCGGGCGCGGAACGGCCAGCCGTATCCCCGAAAATCTATTCAAGCACGGACCGCAAGCTGGATCTGGGTGTCGTTCATTTTGCGGGTGGAAACAGCCTGCATTTCAGTGGGGGGCTGGGGTCCGGTGCGTATCGGCATCCGTCCCTGCCGCCGATGGTGTTTCAGACAGTGACTGATCGTGGCCCTGGGTTCAGTTGCAAGAAAGGCCGAAAATTGACCGGTCTGTCGATGGATGAACTGTGTTCGGGGATCAAAGGAGCCCGTATCTATCCCCTGCCGGCCTACGCGCCGTCCGTTTTCACCGTCAGGCTTGAAGCGAACGGACGATTCCGCGTCCTCGATGTTGTTGCATTGCGGGACAGGGACGGCAAGGCGCTGACCGGGCTTCCCAACCCGCTGGGCAAGGGAAAGGCGGATATTCCCTTCGATGCTAAGGGAAGGCGTCTCCAGCAGGACGCGGGCGCGATCGATCCGGAAGCCATGGTCAGGCTGGCCGATGGCAGCTACTGGATCGCCGATGAAGGCGCGCCGTCCATCCTCCATGTTTCGGGGTCCGGGCGTGTCGTGTGGCGTATCGTACCGCAAGGCATGGAAAATGATTTGCGGGCGGCCAGGTATCGGGTATCGGGGGGGCTGCCCGAAATACTCTCAATGCGCCGGACAAACCGGGGGATTGAATCGCTGGCGCTCAGCCCCGATGAGCGGTTCCTCTATTTTGCGCTGCAAAGCCCCCTTGCGAACCCCGGCACCAGGGCCTTCAAGCGGAGCCGCAATGTTCGCCTTTTCAAGTTCGATCGCATTGCCGGGAAGGTGGTTGCGGAATTTGTCTACGTGCTGGACAAGCCGGAACGTTTCCGTCGGGATGATTCCCGGAAACAGCGTGCCGTGAAAATCAGCGAGATGATGGCGGTCGGCCCTGACCGCCTTCTTGTTCTGGAACGCATCCGGGAATCCATGAAGCTTTTTGCCGTCGATCTTGGGGGTGCAACGAATATCCTGGGGTCCCGCTGGGACAGGGTATCCACCCGGCCCAGCCTAGAGCAGACGCCTGTGTCCGAGTCCGGAATCCGGCCCGTGTCAAAGACCCTGCGCTTCGACAGCGATTTCCATCCCGATATCCCCGCCAAGATAGAAGGCATGGCGTTGCTGGGCGACGGCACGTTGGCGCTGGTGAACGATAACGATTTCGGTATTAAGGGTGAACGCACCCTGATCACCGTGATCAAGGTGCCGGACGGGAAATAGGCCCACCCCTTCACGGGGCGCGCCATGGGAATTTACTTTCAGGCGGCGACGGTCTTTTCCATTGCCACGACTTAAACAGTAAGGGCCTTTCTGGTGAGCGCGCGAAATTCATTGCGGCATCGCTGCCTGCCCCCATTAAGTGGTCCGGTTGTTCAGGGAGGATTTAGCGCGCTGGACCTGCCCCCAACGTTGGATCGCCGGTTGCAAGAAATTCTCGGCTGTTTTGCCTTAGGTCAGGCATGCCTGACCCGAGGCGCGGAATTTGCTATACTGGCGCCGCCCCGCCGGGCCTAAGATCGCTCGTCAAGGGCGGCTCAGGGAGACAGGAGGGTGTCATGGACTTCAAGGTCAGACGGGCCGGTCACGTCGTCATCCGCGTCGCCGACGTGGATCGCGCAGCCCGGTTCTTCACCGAGGCGCTGGGCCTCACCGTCATCGGCAGCACCGCGCGGAAGATGATTTTTCTGACCGCGGATTTCGAGGCCAACCACCATATGGTGCTGGTCCGCCCGGCCAGGCCCGGCGCGCCGCCGCCCGATGCCGGGGCGCCGATCGGCATGGCCGCCGCCGCCTTCGAGGTGGGGTCGTTTGCCGAGCTGAAGGCGCTCCACGGGCGGCTTCGGGAATTCGGGGCGCGCATCGACCGCAGCGAGGACCGCGGCGCCGTCAAGGCGCTGTTCGCCTACGATCCCGACGGCAACCTGTTCCAATTCTATTGCCGCGAGGGGGACGATGCGCCGGTGCTGGCCGATCATTTCACCGTGCGCGGCGATCTTGATGCCGCCCTCGCGGCCCCGGCCTGAGGCAGCGGCCATGACCGGCCCCATCGCGCGGACCAGCCACCTGACGCTCCGGGTCACGGACTTGGAGCGCTCGCGCGGTTTCTACGAAAAGGCGCTCAACCTCCACGTCATCGGCGACGACCCGGCGGGTCGGCTCTACCTGGCGGCCGACCCGGAAGACGTTGCGCCCCTGTTGGTCCTGGAGCAGGCCGATGCCGACGCCGCCGCGCCGCGCCCGGTCGACCCCGAACCCTACATCGGCATGGAGCATTGGGCCTTCGAGCTCGACTCCAACGATTTCGCCGCCCTTCAGGCGGTCTACCGGCGGCTGAACGAGATCGGCGCCGAGATCCACCACACCGTCGATCACCGGGTGACCGAGAGCATCTATTTTCTCGATCCCGACCGCAACATGATCGAGATCTACCTCAACGCCCCGCGCGAGAGGTTCGCCGGGCACATGGACCACCCCTACGATTCCCTTGGCGATATCGACGCAAAGCTGGCCGCCAAGGTAGGTTAGCGCACGAACCCGGCGCCCCCGCGGCGGGGCGTGGTAGATTGGTCCGCACACCATCAACGGATAAGGGACGCGGCGGCCATGGCCGAGCATGTGATTCTTGTCGACGAGGCCGACCGCGAGCTCGGCACCATGGAGAAACTCGAGGCCCATCGCCGCGGCCTTCCGCACCGGGCCTTTTCCATCTTCGTCTTCAGCCCCGACCGGCAATGCCTGATCCAGCGCCGGGCCGCCGGCAAGTACCACTCGGGTGGGCTCTGGTCCAATGCGTGCTGCGGTCATCCCCGGCCCGGCGAGGACATGGACGCGGCCGCCGGCCGGCGCCTTAAGGACGAACTGGGGGTGGCGTGCGATCTCAGAAAGGTGATCGAGACGCGTTACGATCTCGACGTCGGCGACGGCTTGCGCGAGGCGGAATACAACCACACCTATCTCGGGATGCTCGACACGGGGGCGGCGCTCAGGCCCGATCCCGAAGAATGCAGCGCAGCCCGATGGATGCCGGTCGGTGATATCGAGGAGGACATGGCCACCCAGCCGAACGCCTATTCGGCCTGGTTCGTGCTGTTGTTTCCCAAGGTCCTTGTCCACCTCTAAGGTCTGATCGGCCGGGCGCCCTTGCCCGACGCCGTAATGTGCGCCGTCGCCTTTGACCCGTATGGCGAGGGAAAAATCGCGTCATTTTGTTAATAAATAGCCGGTACCCTGTTTAGCCGGTACCCTCTAGGGTCTGATCGTCCGTTCGAAGAACGGGTCAACCTGGGCCGGGGGGGCCTAAGGGCCACCCTCCGTCGCGGAGACAGTCATGGAATACCAACAAGCACTCGAGCCGCGCACTAAGATCGTCGCCGGCGACCGCCGCCTGACTATGCTCCTGATGGGGATTTGGCAAGGTTTGCGCCGTGGCCCCGGGCGCTGCGCGCCGGCCGAGGATTTCTTCGCGGCCCTGCCCGAAGACCTGTGGACCGATTGTTGTGTGGTGGAAATGACGGTCGACGGCGGTTGGCAGGTGTGCCGTGTCGGCGAGACCATCGCCCGGCACTCCGGCGTGCCCGCCGCGCCGGTGAGGGTCGCCGACCTGCCGCCGCAATCGCTCCTGGCCGCCTCGATTCGTGAACTAAAGCACGC
>JAPUGG010000091.1 GCA_027292975.1 Alphaproteobacteria bacterium
CTCGGAGGCGATGCCGGTTTCCGGCCCTTTGGCGTATTGAAGGGCCGCGGCCGTGAGCTTCGCGCGCATGGAAGGATCGCGGAGCGCGGCTTCCTGGTCGGCCAGGGGCCGGGCGCGCAACTCCGCCCAGAGCGGTGCGCCGTCGTAGGGCATCTTCGATTCGAAGGACAGCAGCGTGCAGGCCCAGCGGCAATGAGCCTGGATCAGGGCCCGGCCGCCGCGCGCATGTATCTCATCGGCGCAGTTGTAAAAATTGAGCCAGAAATCACCCCGATTGCGGCCATCGTTCCCGGCGAAGGTCACCGGCACCTTGGTATCCACGGCGAGGTCGGTCACGCGGTCGAAATAGTCACGGATGGCCTCTTCGCCTACGTTGGCGTTCTCCCGGGCCAGTTCGAATATGCCCGCGCCCTCGTCGCCCATGATTCCGACCAGCTCCTTGACCTCATCCCAAGTGGCAAGGCGGCTGGCCACCGGCTTGTCGTCGGCGGTACGGTGATTGGTCGAGCGCGAGGTGGAAAAGCCCATGGCGCCGGCCCGCAGGCCGTCGGCAAGCACGCGTTTCATGGCGGCAAGGTCGTCGTCGCCCGCCGCTTCCTCGAAGGCGCGTTCGCCCATGACATAGGTGCGCAGCGCCGAATGGCCGAGATAGGCGCCGTAATTGATGCCCTTGGGCAGGGCCTCGACGGCATCGAGGTACTCGGGAAAGGTTTCCCAGGACCAGTCCTCGATGCCCGCTTCCATGGCCTCGGGCGAGATATCCTCGGCCCGTTCCAAATTGCGCATCACCATGTGCTTGTTCTCCTCGGCGCAGGGCGCCAGGGAGAACCCGCAATTGCCCATCATCACGCTTGTCACCCCGTGCCAGCACGAACACGTGCCGAGCGGGTCCCAGAAGACCTGGGCGTCCATATGGGTGTGGGCATCGATGAACCCGGGCGCGACCACGTGGCCCTCGGCGTCGATGATCTCGCCGGCCGGACCCGACAGATTGCCGATCTCGGCGATGCGCCCGTCGGCCACGCCGATGTCGGCTTGGAAACGCGGCAGGCCGGAGCCGTCGACGATGGTTCCGTTGCGGATCAGGAGATCGTAGTCCATGGATCTCTCCTTGGATCGAGCATGAGGGTCAAGCCGGCCCCTCAGTTATGGGCCAGCGGTCCGCGCATGACGCGCCCGGCCAGGGCGCCGGTGTGTTCGTTATCGCGCATGAAGACCTCGCCGTTGACGATGGTGGCCTTGATGCCGTCGGTCTTCTGCTTGATCCGCGGCGCGCCGGACGGCAGATCGTGGAACAAAACCGGCAATGTCGGCGCGATGGTCTCGGGATCGAAGACGCAGATGTCGGCGTGATAACCCTCATGCAGCCAGCCCCGGCCTTCCAGGCCCCAGAAAGACGCGATATCCAAGGTGATCTTGCGGATGGCGATTTCCAGGGGGATGGCCTGGGCGTCGCGCACCCAATGGCCCAACAGGTGGCCGTGGATCGGGCTGCAGGTGGTCGCCACATGGGCGCCGGAATCGGAGAAGGTCACCACCGAATGGGGATGGCGGATATGGGCCAGGACATAGTCCTGGTCGTCGTTGAAACTGGGCTGAATGAAGAAGAGCTTCAGGTGATGGTCGAGCGCCAGGTCGATGAAGGCGTCGATGGGCTCGACGCCACGCTCCTTGGCGACGTCGGAGATGGAGCGGAAGGGCGGCAGGGTGTGGTCGTAGGGGAACACCCAGTCCCAGTCCACGGCGCGTTGGTAGAGGTTGGGCAGCTTTGGGTCGGGCTTGTGCACGTGGTTTTTGACCGCGTCGATCAGCTTGGCCCGCATTTTTGGGTCGCGAAGGCCCTTTTCCTGGTCTTCCAGGGGCTTTTTTCGGAATTCCTTCCACACCGGGATCATGTCGTAGGGGGTCGCGGTTTCGAACGAACGCAACGAGCCGTTCCAGGCCGAGGTCGCCTGGATCATCATCTTGCCACCCGCGGCGATGGTCTCGTCGACCATGCGGAACTGGGTGCGCCAGGCCTCGGGGTGGGGGCGCTTGTACCAGGTCCCGCCGAAGGTCACCGGCACCCCGGATTTGACCGCGAGATTCTTGATCCGGTCGTGCTCGGCGCGGCGTTCTTCCGGGTCTTCGATGACGTTCTCCCGGGCGATCTGGAAGATGCCGGCGCCGAGGTCCGCCATCACGGCGGTGAGCGCCTTGACCTCATCCCAGCTGGCCAGCCGGCTCGCCACCGGCTTGCCCGAGGGCAGGCGATGGGAAGAGGTGCGCGAGGTGGAAAAACCGAGCGCCCCGGCGCGCAGGCTGTCGGCGAGCTGGCCTTTCATCACCTCGAGATCTTCCTCGGTCGCCTCCTCCTCCATGGCACGTTCGCCCATGGCGTGGGTGCGCAGCGCCGAATGGCCGACGAAGCCCGCGTAGTTGAGGCCCTTGGCCAAGGCATCGACGGCATCGAGATATTCGCCATAGGTTTCCCAGGACCAGGGAATGCCCTCGATCATAGCCTGCCGGGGAATGTCCTCGGCACGCTCGAGATTGTGCAGCACCAGATCCTTGTCCTGTTCCGCGCAAGGCCCCAGGGTGAACCCGCAATTGCCCATGACCACCGAGGTCACGCCGTGCCAGCAGGAATTGGAACCGATGTCGTCCCAGAACACCTGGGCGTCCATGTGGGTGTGGCCATCGATGAAGCCCGGCGCCACCACGTGGCCGTCGGCGTCCATGGTCTCGGTGGCGGCCTCGCCCGAAAGGTCGCCGATCTCGGCGATGATGCCGTCGCTGACGCCGATGTCTGCGCGGTATCCGGGCATGCCGGCGCCGTCGACGATGGTGCCGCCCCGGATGATCAGGTCGAAGGCCATTTGGTTTCCTCCCTCTAGCGGGCCTCGCCCACGCCCAGGAGAAACTGGCACCGCGAGGATTTTGGGCCCGGCTTGATTTTTTAGGCCTGGCAAAAGAGTACCGGCTTCCCCCGCTACTTTGGCTTGCCCCTAACTCTTCCGATTTCCGCCACGAGGCGGCGTAATGCGTCTTGTAAGGCCAGAGCAATAGATCGACCAAAACCAGCTTCGGTGGCGGCTAAGTTGATTCCTCCGCCACCTTTTCCGATGTAGGTTTTCTTGCTTAGGCTTGTGTCGGCCCGTTTAACGTCGGCAGAAAATATGATCTCTGAGTTGTAATCGAAATATGCCTTGGTGAGAACCTTCTGAATTTCTCCGGTCACCACAATTCGATCAGCAGGAGAATTTCTTCCTTCGCCAAGTTTTGCACTGTATCCGTTTAGCCCCAATTCTGTGACCAGCGCCGCTCGCATCCATTCCGCAACACTATTCGCGGCGAAAACATTGGCGGTCTCCATTCCAAATGTGTTCTGAACGAAGCCGATTTTCTTCTTGTTTGTCCGTCGGTCGACGAACCGGCCGACAATGATTGGACGCTCATCTGATCTGAGTGATGCGGACGGGAGTGGCACCGCT
>JAPUGG010000092.1 GCA_027292975.1 Alphaproteobacteria bacterium
TGTTGCAGTTATGGCCCACCTACTCACAGGACATCGTCGCCTCGATGTTGATCAATTCCTTCGCCCTGGTGTTGCCGCTGTTCATCATGAACGGCTACGACCGGGTGGTGACAAACAACGCCATCGAGACCTTGTGGGTGCTGGCCATCGGCGCGGCGACGGCGATCGTTTTCGATTTCTTCATGCGCCTGTTGCGCGGCTATTTCGTCGATTCGGTGGGCAAGCGTGCCGACACCCTATTGTCGGCGCAGATCTTCGAGAAGGTCCAGGATATCCAGATGTCGGCGCGCCCCGGTTCGGCCGGCGCCTTCGCCAATGTCCTGCGCGATTTCGAGAGCGTCCGGGAATTCCTGACCTCGGCCACGGTGACGGCCTTCGCCGATATTCCCTTTATCGCGCTGTTCATCTTTGTGATCTGGATGATCGCCGGGCCGGTGGCGATCATCCCCGCCGCGGCCGTGCCCATCGCGCTGATCGCCGGCCTGATCCTGCAGGTGCCGCTCAAGACGGCGATTTCCAAGACCCAGATGGAGGCGGCCCAGAAGCACGGCATCCTGGTGGAGACCATCGGCGGGCTGGAAACCATCAAGAGCCTCAACGCCCAGAGCCGCCTGCAAAGCAAATGGGAACGATTCGTTTCCAAGACCGCCGCATCGGGCCTCCGGGTGCGGGTGCTTTCCATGGGCATCGTCACCTTTACCATGTTCCTGCAGCAGATCTCGACCATCGGCGTCATCGTTTACGGGGCCTATCTCATCCACGACGGCATCCTCACCACCGGCGCCTTGATCGCCGCCGTCATCCTCAACGGCCGCGCGCTCGCGCCTCTGGGACAGGTTGCCAACCTGTTGGCGCGGATGAACCAGTCCCTGACCGCGCTGGGTGCGCTGAACGCGATCATGGCCCTGCCGGTGGAGCGCCCGGCGGGTAAGCGCTTCCTGCATCGGCCCACCCTCCGGGGCGCCATCAATTTCCGCGAGGTCACCTTCACCTATCCCGAAGGCGAAATAGCCGCCTTGAACAAGGTCAGCTTTGCGATCAACGCGGGGGAGAGGGTGGCCTTCATCGGCCGGGTGGGGTCGGGCAAGAGCACCGTGGCGAAGCTGATGCTCGGCCTGTTCGCGCCCGGCGAGGGTGCCGTGCTGGCGGACCGTACCGATATCCGGCAGGTGGATCCCATCGACCTTCGCCGCAACATCGGCACCATCCTCCAGGACAGCTTCCTGTTCCACGGCACCGTGCGCGATAATATCGCGCTTGGCGCGCCCAATGCCGATGACGAGGCGATTCTAGAGGCCGCCATGACTTCCGGCGTCCACGAGTTCGTGCGCCGCCATCCCCGCGGTTACGATCTGATGGTGGGCGAACGGGGCGAAGGTTTGTCGGGCGGCCAGCGCCCAGCGGTGGCGCTGGCCCGGGCGCTGGTTGGTCAACCGCCGATCCTGATTCTCGACGAGCCCACCAGCGGCATCGACGTCGGCACCGAGAAGGCCTTCATGTCCCGTCTCGCCCCGACCCTGAAGGGGCGGACCTTGATCCTGGTTACCCACCGGGCCTCGCTGCTGCCCCTGGTGGAGCGCATCATCGTCCTCGATCAGGGGCGCGTGGTCGCCGATGGACCGCGGGAGAAGGTCTTAGATGCGTTGAATTCCGGTAAGATCAAGGTGGATCAGGCGTAAGCGTATTGGTCAGGCGATGAGCACCCCCCGCATGCCCTCAGGCTCCCGTAAAGACGCGGCGTTCGCGCCCGTGCGGCTTGGCGCGCGCATGGATCGCCCCCCGGCGATGGGGTTCGTCCTGATCATTGGGGTCGCCTTGTTCATGGTGGTCGCGGTGCTGTGGGCCGACTGGGCCATTCTCGACGAAGTCACCACCGGCCAGGGCCGCGTCATCCCGTCCAGCCAGATCCAGGTGGTGCAGAACCTGGAAGGCGGGATCATCCGGGAAATCCTGGTCAAGGAAGGCGAAGTGGTCAACAAGGGCCAGGTGCTTCTGCAGATCGAAAACACCGGCTTCGTGGCCAGTTACGGGGAGTTGCGGGCCAGGCACCTGGGATTGACCGCCGCCGTGGCGCGGCTTACCTCCGAAGCACATCAGAAGCCGCTCAAGTTCCCCCCGGAGCTGCTGGCCGAAGACCGTAAGATCGCCGAGCGGGAACGTTCCCTTTACCTGGCCCGCCAAAGTGAGCTTCAGGCTCAGCTTGCGGTATTCGAGCAGCAGGGAGCGCAGCGCAAGCAGGAGCTGGCCGAACTTCAGAACCGCCAAACCCATCTCGCCAGGACCGTCAGCCTGATCGACGAGGAACTGCGGATCACCAAGCCCCTGGTGGACCAAAGCGTGGTCCCCAGGATCGAGTATCTCCGCCTGCAGCGCCAGCTCAGCGAACAGCAGCGCGCGCTCGACGGCGTGCGCCTGGCCCAGCCCCGGGCGCGCTCGGCCATACGGGAAGCCAACCGGCGCATCCAGGAAAGGTTCCTGGGTTTCAGGGCCGAGGCCCAGCGCGATCTGACCCAGCGCCAGACCGAGCTGGCCACCGTTAACCAAGCCATCGTCGCCGCCCGGGACCGGGTCCAGAGGACCGAGGTGCGCTCTCCGGTCCACGGCATCATCAAGCGGGTCAAGGTCTCGACCGTTGGCGGCGTGGTGCGGCCGTCCATGGACCTGGTGGAGATCGTGCCCCTCGATGACACGCTTCTGGTCGAGGCCAAGGTGCGGCCCCAGGACATCGCCTTCATCCGTCCCGATCAGGACGCGATCGTGAAGATCACCGCCTATGACTTTTCCATCTACGGCGGGCTCAAGGCGAAGGTGGAGCGGATCAGCGCCGATGCCATCACCGAGCCGGACAGTGCCGGGCGCGAGGAAAGCTATTACAAGATCATCGTCCGGACCGAGCGCAATTTTCTAGGCACCACGGCGAAGCCCTTGCCCATCATCCCAGGCATGGTCGCCTCGGTCGATATCCTGACGGGCAACAAATCGGTCCTGGATTACCTCCTGAAGCCTTTGCTCAAAGCCAAGAATCGCGCGCTGAGGGAGCGTTGAGGTGGGGCCATGGCGTTGTTCTTTCCACACCGTTCGCTTGGCCGGCTTGCGCTGATCGCCGTATTTGCATGGGCGATCATCGGTTCCGCCCAGGCCCAGAATGTCCCGCCACGACTCTTCGGGTCCATCGAATTCATCGGCGGCAGCCTGGCGGCCCTTCCCCAGTGGGTCCGCGTCCTCGACAGGATCAAAGGAGAGTCGGCCATCTATGAGGCATGTCACCGGGATATCAACGATTGTCCGTTTCCGGCGATGGCCGCTTGGCGGGCGCAGATCCGCGGCCTCGAAGGCTTGCCCCGGCGCCGGCAGATGGCGGAACTCAACAGGTTTCTCAACCGTTGGACCTACCGGCCGGATCAGGAAAACTTCGATGTGGAGGATTATTGGGCGACGCCGATGGAATTTCTCGACCGGTCCGGCGATTGCGAGGATTATGCCATCATCAAATACGTCTCCCTCAAGGCCTTGGGATTCCCGGTGGAAAAACTGCGCATCGTGGTGGTCCGGGACGTGCTCAGGGATATCGCCCATGCCGTACTCGCAGTTTACATCGACAATGATATATTGATCATGGACAGCCTTTTCGCGGGGGTTTTATCCCATAAGTTTGTGACCTTCTATAAGCCGCAGTATTCGGTTAACGAAAAGACGAGATGGGCCCATATCATGCCCATGATCTCGCGTCCGTCGGGCAATCTGGGAGTAAGCAGGTAATGACGTCCACCAACGACAACACGGACTTCGATCTCCTCTTTTCCGAGACCGAGGAGGGCGATGCGCCCGACACCAGACGTCTCATCACCCGGGCCGCGCTGCTCGTCATTGCCCTGGTGGTGATCGCCGGCGCGCTCGTCTATTGGGCGCTGGGCAACCGCGAACGCCAGCTCTTCGGTGATCTCCAGCAGCGGACGGAAATCCTTTCCTCCACACGCGCCGAGATCCTAAAGACCTGGCTGGGTTCCCTGGGCCTTTCGGGCCAGCGCCTGAGCCGCAGCGACCTGTTCCGCCTGTTCGCCGCGGAAGTGGGTTTGGCCGGCGGGTTGCCAAGCCAGAACAGCCCCTTGAGCGTTCAGGTTCCCTACATGATCCAGGCGGTCACCGAGTATGCCCGCCAGGAAGGTTTGATCGGCGCCTATTTGGTCGACCGGCGGGGCCGCGCTATTCTGGCGAGCAGCGGCGCGCCTGCCTTGACGGGGGCGCAGCGGGACGCCGCGGTCGCGGCGCACGCAACCAAGACGCGCCGCGTGACCCCGGCCCGGGAGACCGGACGCGGCCTGACGGTGGATGTCATTTTGCCGGTGGCGCCACCCCAGGAAAAGAACCCCGCGACGCCTGCCGCCGTGGCCGGTGTGTTCGTGTTCACGACCTCCATTCAGGCGGCGCTCGGCGACATTCTGATGCCATCGCCACTACTGGGCGCATCCGACCGGACGCGGCTCATCCAGGTTGCCGGCAAGGCGCGCTTGGAGCTTGACCCACGGGCCCAACCCAGCCTCGCGCCCCGGCAATGGGGGGAGGTTCCCCGTGCCGGAGAAAACCTGGCCTTCGGCTTGCGGCCCTCTGCGGCCGGCGACACCCCGGTCTTTTCATCCGGCGCCTGG
>JAPUGG010000093.1 GCA_027292975.1 Alphaproteobacteria bacterium
TAACGGCATTTACGGCCATCCCGATTTTCCGGTCGCCATGGGTGAGGCGTTGTCAAAGATCTTGGTGGGAAAGTAGGGTAGGGCGCTTAGAGCACTTCCGGGCCGCAAACCTCTTATTCAACCACTTGGTTGAATAAGAGGTTTTTTAACCAAGGCGACGCGCCTGCCGGTGGCAATCCACCCGGGTTGGTTCTAGATTACCCAAATCACCATGGGCCGCGCCCGCCGCGGCCCGGGCGGGAGACGATCATGACTTACGATCTGGTGATCAGGGGCGGCAACCTGGCCGACGGCCGGGGCGGGCCAATCTATCAGGCCGATATCGCCGTGACCGATGGCAAGATCGCGGCCCTCGGCACGGTCACCGACCCAGGGCGGGAGGAAATCGACGCGAGCGGGCACTTGGTCACGCCGGGATTCGTCGATATCCATTCCCATTACGACGGCCAGGCGATCTGGGACGACCGCCTCCTGTCGTCGGGTTGGCACGGCGTCACCACCACGGTGATGGGCAATTGCGGCGTCGGTTTCGCGCCGGTGAGGCCAGACGACCGCGATCTTCTGGTGGGGTTGATGGAAGGTGTGGAGGCGATCCCCGCCGCCGTCATGCGCGAAGGCCTCACCTGGGAATGGACGTCTTTCCCCGATTACCTGGATGCGCTGGAACGCCGGCCCCACGACATGGATGTTTGCGCCTATTTGCCCCATTCGGCGCTGCGCGTCTTCGTCATGGGCCAACGCGCCGTCAGGCGCGAGACCGCGACCAGCGACGACATCGCCCAGATGCGGCAATTGGCGCGCGAGGCGATCCGGGCCGGCGCCATCGGGTTTTCCACCTCCAAGTCGTTCAATCACCGGACCGTCTCCGGCGACCTGATCCCGTCGCTGGGCGCCGACGGCAAGGAACTCGAGGGCATCGCCATGGGCCTCAAGGACGAGGGGCGCGGCGTGTTGCAGATCATCCTCAACCTTTCACCGGACCTTCGCCGCCAAGAGTTCGAGCTGATCCGCGGCATGGTGGCTCGATCGGGCCGCCCGCTTTCGGTCACCGTGTTGCAGCGCAACCGTGACCCCGACGGCTGGCGTGAGGTGATGGACATGCTCGACGGCGCGGTCGCCGACGGCCTGCCCATGCGCGCCCAGATCACGCCGCGGCCCTTGGGCACCCTGTTCGGCCTCGATACCGGGCGCCATCCGTTTTCTTACCATCCCTCCTATCGGGCGATCGAGGACAAGCCGCTGGCCGAAAGGGTGGCTTTGATGCGCGACCCAGGCTTGCGCGCCAAGCTGGTGTCGGAGAAGCCCGAAAACGACATCCCCAGCCTGGTGGCGCGGGTTCAGAATTTCGAATACATGTTCCCCTTCGGCGATCCGCCCAATTACGCGCCGTCCAGGGAGGATTGTGTCGCCGCCATGGCCGAAGCCCAGGGCCGCTCGCCTTTCGAGATCGTTTACGATCTATTGTTGGAGGATGACGGGCACGCCATGCTTTTCGCGCCCAATTCCGGCATCGCCAACTATAATTTCAACGCCTGCTTCGAACTCTTGCAGAATCCCAACACGGTGGTGGGGCTGGCCGATGGCGGGGCCCACGTGGCCCATATATCGGACACCTCTTTCCCGACCTTCCTGCTCAGCTACTGGGGCCGGGACCGGCCCGAGGGCACGCTCGACCTCGGGAAAATGGTGGCCCGCCTGACCACCGATCCGGCGGAAGTGGTGGGGCTCAAGGACCGCGGCGTTCTGGCCCCGGGTTTCAAGGCCGACATCAACGTGATCGATTTCGACCGCTTGCAAGTCGAGAGGCCCTATATGGTCCACGACCTGCCAAAGGGGGCCAAGCGCCTGCTGCAGAAGGCCCGGGGCTATACCGCGACCATCGTCGCCGGCCAGCCGGTTTACCGCGAGGGGGAGGCCACCGGCGCGTTGCCGGGAACCCTGGTGCGTGGCGCCCAACCGGCGCCCCGAGCCTAAGCGCGCGACCGGCGCCTTATTCCAGGAAGGCGTTTTCCAAAAAGGTCACGTCCTGGAGATGCGGATGCCGGGTCGATCGGCCGGGGATGGGATCGCCGCCGGGCGTCAGCCTGGGGCCGCTCGTTTGTTTTTCCCTTGTGGCGCCGAAGCGCAGCACCACCAGGGGCTCGGGCCCTGGATTGACGAATTCGTAGAAGCACCCCTTGGGCAGCCACAGCGCCTGGTATTTCCCCAGCTGCGGCAGGTCGCCGTCGATGGTGGAGAAATTGGCGCACCCGTGCAGGATGACGAAGACGTGTTCCTCGTCGGTATGGGCGTGCAGGCCATGGGGTTCGCCCTGGTTGGGCGCGTAGCAAACGACGCGGAAGGTGGAATGGTCCCCCTGGGCGAGGAGATCGCGGGTCATCCCCTTTTCCACCAGGGGAATCTTGAGGTCGAAAATTTCCGCTTTCACGCCGCGAAACTTTTGCAGGTCTTCGCTTGTCACACTTGCATCATCCATCGGTTTCTCTCCCGTCCTGAAAGGCGAATTCATCGGCATCAAAGGTTATCGATGGCGCCGTCGCCCGGCCCAAAGCCCGCGGCCGGCCGTCCTCAGTGGCGGTAATCGGGGGCGACGCGTTCCACCATCCGCATCAGCGAGGTCCAGTCCTTGCCGCCGTTCCTGCGCCGCCCGTCATTGGCGCGGTCCTGTTCGGCGATGTGCTCCAGCACCTCGGGCGCGATCATTACCAGTTCCCCCCCACCGCTCATCGCCGCCAATTGGTTCTGGCAGGCCATTTCCAAATTGTGGTGGGCGACAAAAGTATCGCCGACGCTGGCGCCGCAAACCAGGGAGCCATGATTGCGTAAGAGGGCCACGTTCTTGTCGCCGAGGCTCTTGATCAGCGGCGCGCGCATTTCCATCTCGAACTCATAGCCGCCGAAATCGTGATAGGCGATCTTGCCGTGGAACCGCGCGCCGTGCTGGCTTAGGGGAAGCAAGCCCTGTTTCTGGGTGGCGACGCCGATGATCGACGGCGTGTGGGTGTGGAAGATCACGTTGACATCCTTGCGCACGGCGAAAAGGCCGGCATGGATGATCAACCCGCCGCCGCGAAGCTTCGGCGCCCCGTGCTGGCGCGGGTTGCCGTCGAAATCGTATTTCTCGAGCGACGACGCGGTGACCTCGTCGAACAGGAAATCGCCGGGCTTGATCAGAAAGCAGTCGGGTTCGTCGGGGACCCGCGCGGTCAGGTGATTATGGGTCAGGTCGGTGATCCCGAAATGCGCCATCAGCCGGTAGGCGGCGGCCAATTGAAGGCGGGTCTCGCGTTCCGGCGCGCTGAGAGCTTCGAGCCCGGATTCGTCGGTAACGGCTTGAATGCTCATCTGGGTCTCCCTCCTGCTGAATCGTTGGGTGAGTGCGTCTCCGACGGGGCCGGCGCTTTCCCTTAGTGTGATAAAATGATACCACCAAAGACGCCGCCCGTCACGAGGCGGGACGGCCGATGATCACTTCGGAATCTTCGATATGGAAGCCGAAATGTTTGATGCCGCTGGGCTAGCCTTCCGCCTTGTTGGTCAGCAGCGCTAGATTGATGGTGCCGTCGCTCAGGTAGACGGCGCCGCTGCTCTCGGAGCGGTGGATGACCTCCATGTCGAACACGGCGACGTAAAACTTGGCGAGTCTGCCGGGATCGATGCTGATGATTGCGATATGCCTGAGTTTGGCCATGTAATTTTCCCCTGTGGCTTGCCGGTCCGCCCGCGAAATTTCGAGGGGGACCGTTTCCATGGCCAGGGATACCGCGGGCGGGAAAAGTTGGGCTGATGTGATGGAGAGGGCGATTATCTTTCGGTTTGTTGCGGTGGCCGCCTTCTTGATAGCGACACCGGATGCGGTTTTCGCGGCTGGTGCAGAGCCGAATTCAAAATCCACGCCTCTGCAATGCGATATTGGGCCGGCTACTAAATCGTTTGGCAAAACCCAGTGGAGGGTTTTTAGCTGCAATGATCACCGCACCGTCGTGATCGTCTCAGCGCCGGGAAATCCTGCGATGCCTTACTACTTCACATTCTCTCCACGCAATGACGGGTATCATCTGAGCGGCGAAGGAAACGCGCGTAAGGAGGCGACGGCGGCTGCCTTTGAAGAGCTCAAAAGGCTTACCGAAACAGACATCATTGCTCTGATCGTCGAGACGAAGCGGCGCGCCAATCAACATTGAACTCGAGACACGACCGGGTGCCGTAACTGGGCCCAAGGGTAAGGAATCATGGCCGAGACCGCTACTGTCACCGCCATTGCCGGCACCGCCACCGCGCTGGCCGGCGCCGTCTGCGCTTTCGATCCCGAGACTTTGTCCGATGCCGTCATCGGACAGGCCAAGCTCTTGGTGCTCGACTCTTTGGGCTGCGCCATCGCCGCCCATGGCGTGGAGACCGTGGAACAGGTCCGCCGCATGGCCGCAGCGCTGGGCGGTGCGCCCCAGGCGACGTTGATCGGCGGCAATTCCAAGAGCTCGGTGCTCAACGCGATCCTAGTCAACGGCGCCATGGTGCGGGTGCTCGACCTCAACGACTACACCATCATCGAGGGCCCGGACGGCGAACCGGTGATGGGCGGCCACCCATCGGACAACATTCCCGTCGCCCTAGCCATGGGCGAATGGCGCGCCTCAACCGGGCGCGAGGTAATCGCTGCGGTGGTGCTGGGCTATGAGCTCTTCGCCCGCTTGAGGGACGTGACCGCCCGCCGGGGCGCCTTCGACGGCGCCAGCGTTTCCGGCATCGCCGTTCCGGCCATGGTGGGATATTTGATGGGCCTGGGCCCGGGTCCCATGGCCCATGCCATCGCCTTGGGCGCCGCGCGCTGCATGGTGCCGCCGCTGATGCGCCGGGGCCAGATATCGTCGGCCAAGTCGTTGGCCAACGCGTTGGTCGCCCAGTCGGGCGCTATGGCCGCGCTGCTCGCCGCCCAAGGGGTGACCGGGCCGCTGCAGGTGCTCGACCATGGACTCGGCGTGCGCCGCATGTTCATGGACGATGCCGACCTTTCCATCCTCGCGGCCCCCTTCGACGGCGCCCATGCGATCCTCGCCAACCACGTCAAGGCTTACCCTTGCATCGCCACCGGCCAGGCCGCGGTAGCCGCCGCGCTGCACCTACACGACAAGGTCAAGGGGCGGATGGGATCGATTGCCAGGATCGACATCATCATGGCCGATTATCCTTACGTCCGGGGCCAGCAGACCGACCCCGGGCGAAGCAGCCCCCGATCCCATGCCGCCGCCGATCATTGTTTCCCCTTTACCGTGGCGGTGGCCATGACCGACGGGGAAATGACCCCGCGCCAGTATGAAAACCAACGCTGGCTCGATCCGGAGATCTGCGCCCTGATGGCGCGGACGACCATGGGCAACGACGCGGCGCTCAACCAAAAGGCGCCTCATGCATTCCCTTGCCGGGTCGAGGTCACCATGGAAGACGGCGCGCACCACGCCGCCGAGGTGCCGTTTCCGCCCGGCTTCTCCAAGGGCCGGCTTTCGCGCGCCGAAATCATCGATAAGTTCGAGGCCTTCACCGCGCCGATGATCGGCGATGCTAGGAGCGAGGCCATCAAGGCGCTCGCCTTCAGGCTCGACGAGCTGGCAAATGTGGACGAACTGATGGGGGCGCTTTCCGACGGGTTCGCTTAGAGAACTATCCGGTCAAATGGTTCAATTTGGCCGGATAGTGCTCTCACGCCGCGCATGGACACGTGCCCGGCTTTGTCCCATTATTATGCGACCACCGATAATAGGAAAAATTAGGTCGGGGAGGGCATGAATGGCGGAAAAAGAGACCTGTGACGTCATCGTCATCGGCGGCGGCAGCGCCGCCTTCGAGGCGGCCATCTCGGCGCGCCAATCGGGCGCCGAAAAGGTGGTCATGCTGGAAAAAGCGCCCGAGGCCGAATATGGCGGCAACGCCCGGTTTTCCCATACCGGATTTCGCTTTTGCCACCAGGGCAAGGATGAAATCCGCGCCTTCATTCCCGATGTCGATGCCGAACTCTTCGAGGCCATGGAGATCAAGCCCTACACCGGGGAGGAGTTTAGGGGCGACCTGGACCGGGTGACCGAGGGGTTGATCGACCAGGACCTGGCCGCGACATTGACCGCCGGGTCCAATGCCGCCGCCCATTGGGCGCTCGAGACCGGCATCAAGTGGATCCCCGAGAAATACGCCACCGTCAATGGCCGCCATCACTTCGAGCCGGGCCGGAATATCCAGACCCTTGGCGGCGGCACGGGGCAGCTCGAGCAATGGCGCGAGATCGCCACCGGGCTCGGCATCGAAATCCGCTTCGATTCACGGGTCGGCGCGGTATACGGCACCGCCCGGCGCATGGAGGGCGTCCGCGTCTCGTCGGAAGCCGGCGAATACGACCTCGCCGCCAACGCCACCATCGCCTGCGCCGGCGGTTTCCAGGCGAACCCGGAGATGCGCGCGCGGTATTTGGGGGAAAACGCCGACCTGCTCAAGGTGCGCGGTTCCAAGCACGACACCGGCGAGGTCCTGGCTATGATCATGGGCTTGGGCGCCAAGGCCACCGGCCACTGGCAAGGCGCCCACCAGACGCCCATCGATGCCGGCGCCCCCAGCTTCGAGACCCCGGTGCGTGAAGATGGGCGCGGCAACCTGATGAACCGCTACGATTATTGCCACGGCATCACCGTGAATTCCCTGGGCCAGCGCTTCTTCGACGAGGGGGAAAGCTTCCATTCCTACACCTATGCCAAGACCGGGCGCGCGGTGCGGTGCCAGCCCGGCAACATCGCCTATCAAATCTACGATCAGAAGGGCATCGCCATGTTCCGCCATGGCCCCGATTTCCCCGCCACCTTGGAGGAAGCGGGCACCATCGAGGAACTGGCGGAGAAGATCGGCCTGAACCCGGAGATCCTCGCCCACACGGTGGCCGAGTTTAACGACGCCGTCGCCGACGAGGTGCCCTTCGATGCCTCAAGGCTTGACGGCAAGCGCACCCGGGGCATCACCCCGCCCAAATCCAATTGGGCCCAGAAGATCGACGCGGCGCCTTACCGCGCCTATCCGGTGTCGGGCGGCATCACCTTTACCTTCGGCGGCCTCGCCATCAACACCGAGGCCGAGGTCTTGAATACGTCCGACCAGCCGATCCGCGGGCTCTATGCGTCCGGCGACATCATCGGGCTGTTCTATCACAACTACCCGTCGTGCACCGGCCAGACCCGGAACCTGGTGTTCAGCCGCAAGGCCGGCACCAACGCGGCGGCCCTGGGGAATTGAGCGCCGATCACCGGCCGCCCAGTGGGGAAAATCGCAAGGGGAGGGCCCATGGCCGATGTAATCGAGAAGCTCGAGACCTATTGCTTGGAGCTGCCCTACAGCCAGGTGGTACATTTCCATTCGGTGACCGAAGATAGCGGCAGTTACCTGATCGTCCGCCTGGTCACATCCAACGGCGCCGAAGGCATCGCCGAGAGCGTCTGCCGCCCGGCCCAGACCGGCGACACCCCGGAACAGTTGGCGGCGGATGTCGTCAAGCACCTGGAGCCCATGGTTCTCGGCGCCGATGCCACCGATGACGGCGTGTTCGAGGCCATCGCCGCCTCCCAGGCGCCGATCGCGGCGCGGGCCATCGTCGACGTGGCGCTGTGGGATCTCAAGGGCAAGATCCTCGATCAGCCGTCCTGGCGGCTGTTGGGCCCGGGGCCCGCCGAGCCGGTGCCCGTGGCCTGGATCGTCCACGGCAACAGCGTCGACGAACAGGTCGCCGAGGCGGTGAAGGCCATCGACGTGCGCGGCTTTTCCGCGCTCAAGCTGAAGACCTGGAAGAAATCCATGGATGACGTGGACATGGTCCGTGCGGTTCGCGAGGCGGTGGGACCCGACCGCGTGATCTGGGTCGATGCCAACGGATCATACACCCCCGACGAGGCCCGGGCGGTGTTCCCACATCTTGCCGAACTCGGAATCGCCTTTATCGAGGATCCCTGTGTGTACGATGATTTCGAGGCCATGGCGGCGCTGGGGCGCGACCTGCCGATCCCGGTGCTGGGCGACAAGCCCTGCCAGCGGTTCACCGATGCTGTGGCGCTGATCGAATCGGGCGCCGCCGGGGCGCTCAGCGTCAAGCCCAGGCGCACCGGGATCACCGAGGGCGTCAAGATCATAAACTTCGCCAAGGAGGCGGGCGTGCCGGTCATCATCGGCACCGATTCGGAATCGCGCATCGGCTCTCTCGCGCGCATCCATCTGCGCGCGGCGATGCCGTCCCTGGCGCCCTGGCCGACGGAAACCCACTTCTTCGGCAAGCTGGCCGAGGACGTGTTCGCGGGCGATTTCGTTTTTGAGAACGGTTGCATCTCGGTGCCCGCCGCGCCCGGTTTCGGCGCCGGCCTGGATATGACGAAACTCACCAATTTGGCAGCCTAGGAGAGCGCGCAGGCAACATGCTCTACGATTCGGAAGCCGGTGACTTCACAATCACCTTCGGCGGCGACACCATGCTCACCCGGAGTCTCAAAGTGTATTCCGAGCGGCGGTTTACCGCGCTGGCGAAAATATTCCGCGACGCCGATGTCGGCTTCGTCAACCTGGAGGGCAGCGCCAGATTTTGGGACCAAGGCGATCCCGGGATTACCCGGGGCACCTTCATGACGACGCCGCCGAGCTTGCTGGAGGACCTCAAGTGGTTCGGGATCAATATGGTCTCATGCGCCAACAACCATGCCTTCGACTACGGCGCCGAAGGGATGACGGCCACCATGGAGCATCTCGATGACGCGGGGATCGTGCATTCGGGAACCGGCGCCAACCTGGCCATGGCGCGCTCGCCGGGTTATCTGGAGACGCCCAACGGGCGCGTCGGCCTGGTTTCGGCGACCGCCACCTACCGCCCGTGGAACGCCGCCGGTGCCCAGCGCCGCGACTTGGGGGGGCGTCCGGGGGTCAACCCCCTGGCCAACACCAAGACCCACCGCGTCGATGCACAAGCCTTTGCCGAAATGTCGCGCATAAACAGGCGGTTGGGGTTCGATATGGAGAAAACCCGGGCCCGGGGACATTTCTATTCCGACAAGGAAGTACCGGCCGACGCGGCGGACAGCCTAGAAATATTCGGCACGCGTATAGAAAAGGGCAAAAGATTCGCCACCTTATCCCACGTCGATGGTGATGATCTTGCGGAAAACCTGCGCTGGGTGCGCGAGGCAAGGCGCCAAGCCGATTGGGTGATCTTTTCCCTCTACTATCACGAGTTCGGCGGCCAAAGCCTGGCTAAGGCCAAGACTCGGACGGCGATCCAAGAGCCTGCCGATTTCGTCATCGATGTCGCCCACGCCGCCATCGACGCCGGCGCCGACATCTTCGTCGGCCACGGGTCCCATATCCCGCTGGGCGTCGAGGTGTATAAGGGGAGGCCGATCCTCTACTCGGTCGGCAACATGATCTTCCAAAACGAGACCGTGCAGTTCTTCCCCGACGAGGCCTATCGCCGCTTCGATCTTGGCCCCGACGCCACCCCTTCTGATTTTCTCCATGCGCGAACCAATGGGGGAACCAAGGGGCACGTCGCCCATCGAGGCTTCTGGGAAAACATCGTCGCCGGGTGTGTCTTTCGCAAGGGCGCGCTGGCGGAAATCCGCATCCATCCAATCGATCAGGGATTCGGCCGTCCCAGGGCCGCCCGTGGCCGCCCCATGCTGGCGGTTGGCGCGGTCGCCAAACGGGTGCTCGACCGCATTCAGAATATCTCCAAGATTTACGGCACCAAGATGCAGATCAACAAAAACACCGGAATCATCCGCGTCGGCCGCCAGCGCCGCAAGCGATAATCGTCCGCCCTCTAACCCAGGGTCCGGGCGGCCCCGGGCGCATCAGGAGGAACCATGATCCGCGTTGCCTATTGTATCGGTGAATATCCCGAGGTGGAGCGCAAGCGCCGCGCCGACGTGGCGCTGTCCTATGCCTCCGAAGAGGTCGAGGTGGGCATCATCCCTATTGGCGCCAGTCCCTATCACGGGCTTGGTCCGGCCGAGATCCAGGGCGTCCATCCCATCGTACACAAGGCTTACGTCCAGGCCGAGAAGGAAGGTTATGACGCAGTGGTGCCGCTCGGCATGCTGGACCTCGGCGTCGATGGCGGGCGCAGCCTGGTGGATATCCCGGTGGTCGGGCCGGCCTTGGCGTGCCTTCACGTGGCGGCGTTGGTGGGCGA
>JAPUGG010000094.1 GCA_027292975.1 Alphaproteobacteria bacterium
AGGTGCCGGCGGCGGCCTAGCCCCGCGCTCAAGCTAAAGACGGAAGGTGTTGCCCATGGCCGCAGACCTCCAGAAGCTCGTGATCCAGGGCGGCCGCGTCTATGACCATGACGGTGACGTGCACCGGCCGGCCATCGCCGATATCCTGATCGAAGGCACGCGCATCGCCGCCATCGGGCCGGAGCTCCCCAGTGAGCGAACCGCCGGTGCAGAGGTGATCGATGCCACCGGCCACCTGGTCATGCCGGGCATGATCAACGCCCATTATCATTCCCACGACACCTTGTGCCGGGGGCTGTTCGAAGAATTGCCGCTGGAGATGTGGCTGCTCTACACGCTGCCCATGGGAGGGCACCGGAGCAAGCGAGAGGTGCGCCTTAGGACCCTGGTGGGGGCGTTGGAATCGCTCCGCTGCGGCATCACCACGGTCCAGGACATGGTCGGGCTGATCCCGCTCCGCGAGGACTACGTGGATGTGGTGATCACCGCCTATGAGGACATCGGCGCGCGCGTGGTGTTTTCCCCCATGGTGTTCGATATCCCCGCCGTCGCCATGCTGCGGTACAAGGAGGGTTTGCCTCCCGAAATTCAAGAGATGATGGGCACCACCGCGGCGGGCGCCAAGCAACAGATCGATTTCTTAGACGCCCAGATCAAGCGGCACCCGGCCCGCGGTACCCTGCATTGGGCGGTGGGACCGTTCGCGCCCCAGCGCTGCACGCCCGAGCTGCTCGAAGGCTGCGCCGATCTGGCGGCGCGCCATGATCTCGGAATCTATATCCATGTCTACGAGACCCGTGGCCAGGTCGTCATGGCGCGCGAGGTCTACACCGATTACGGCGGCTCGTTCATCACCTATATGGACAAGGCCGGTCTTTTGAACCGCCGGCTCAACATCGCCCATAGCGTCTGGCTCGACCGCGGGGAAATGGACCGGATGGCCGAGGCCGATGCCGGCGCGGTGCTCAATCATCTCTCCAACATGAAGCTCAAGAGCGGCATCGCACCGGTCTTGGATATGCGCGAGGCGGGCATGCGGGTGGCGCTTGGTTGCGACAATTGCTCGGGCAGCGACGTCCAAAACATGTTCCAGGCGATGAAGATGTACTGCCTGCTCGCGTCGGTCAGCGATCCCGAGCCCGGCCCGGCCCTGGCCCATGAAGCGCTAAGTCACGCCACCCTGGGCGGCGCCCGCAGCGCCATGCTCGACGACGGCTTAGGCGCCCTCAAACCCGGTTACAAGGCCGATCTGGTATTGCTCGACATGAACGACACCGCCTACCTGCCCTATAACAGCGCCGCCCGCCAATTGGTCTATTCCGAGACCGGGCGCGCCATCGACACGGTCATCGTCGACGGCCGCGTGGTGATCAAGGACCGCGTGGTCCAGACCATCGACAAAGACGCGCTGCGACAAGAGGTGATTGAGCTGATGGAGGGCTTCAGGGCCGATTTCGAGGACGTCGTGACATCGCGCGCCACCGCCCTGCCCCATTTGCTCGACGCCCACCGGCGGGTGTGGAAGGCAGATATCGGCCTCGAGCGGTTCGTCGCCCGCACCCGCCGATGACAGGGCGGGCAAGGGGCGGGTGGACGCGCCGGTGGTACCCGACCCCCATTTTCACCGTTTTCCTATACACTGGCGGCAAGCGGCGTGAGCCAACGCCGCGCCCAGGAGAAACAGGGGGTATCGATGGTTTCCGACGCTACCAGAGAAGAAATTCTCCAACATATCACCCGGGACGAGCTGGCGGCGCTGACCAAGGACCTGGTCGATATCCGGAGCCCCACCGGCCATGAGCGCGCCATCGGCAGCTTCATCCTCGATTGGTACAAGGGCCATGGTCTCAAGACCATCGCCCAAGAGATCGGCGCCGACCGGATCAATGCCGTCGGCATCGTTGCCGGAACCGGCGGCGGGACCGCGCTGATGATCAACGGCCACATGGATACCAGCTTCACCGGCACCGACGAAGACCTGGTCCTGTGCCGGGAGCTGGAACCGGAGGAGGAGCTCGCCGGCGTCATCGAGGGCGGCAAGGTGTTCGGCCTCGGCGCCTCCAACATGAAATGCGGGCTTGCCGCCTTCATGGTGGCGGGCAAGGCGATCCAGCGCTGCGCCATCGGGTTGAAAGGGGATCTCATCCTCGCCGCGGTCGCCGGCGAGATCTCCCGCACCCCCATCGGCCCCTACCAGTCCGAGGATTACCGCGGCGAGGGAACCGGGACCCGGCACCTGCTGACCCACGGGGTGCAGTCGGACTACGCCATCGTCGCCGACGGCTCGGCCTTGTCGATCATCTGGGCCCAGACCGGGGTTGCCCAGTTCAAGATATCGACCTTCGGCAATCCGCGTTCGGCCTGGGGAAAGACCCGCGCCGACGCCCCGCCGCGGGAGTCCAACGCCGTTTTGAAGATGGTGGACGTGGTCGCCGCGGTGGACGATTGGGCCGAGGAATTCGAGCAAAAGACCGTCTACCGCTCGGCCAACGGGCCGATCCTCTCTAAGGTCAACCTGGGCGCCATCCGTGGCGGCGCCCCTTACCGCCCCAATTATTACCCCGGCGTGTGCGATCTCTATGTCGATGTGCGGATGCCGCCGAAAACCACCCCAATGGAGGTGCAGCGGCAGCTGCGCGCGGTGCTGGCAAGGCTCGACATCGAGACCGAGTTGGAGATGTACGGTTCCTTGCTCGGTCACGAAGCCGAGGGCATCGAGCCGGTGGCCGAGGTGTTGGAAGAAACCTACCAGAAGCTCTATGGGGAAAAGACGCCATTGGTCACGCCGGGGCGCTCCAGCATCTGGACCGATACCAACATCTACAACGAGATGGG
>JAPUGG010000095.1 GCA_027292975.1 Alphaproteobacteria bacterium
TTCCCCAACGTGCCGACCGGGCGCGAGCTCGCGCCCAACGCCGAAGCGCTCACCCTGATCAAGCTGCAGGAGGCCCCGCTGTTCATGGCCCGGCCCTATGTGGCGCCGGGGGGAATGCCCGCCGAGAGGACCAAGGTCCTGAAGAAGGCGTTCATGGATACCGCCATGGACCCGGCCTTCGTGGCCGCGGGCAACCGGCTCAAGATCGATATCAGCCCCATCGACGGCGACAAGGTGACGGCGATCCTCGATGATCTCCAGAAAACGCCCCCCGCGGTGCTCGCCAAGTACAAGGCGATCATGGCCTCGAGGCCGCCCCTGCCCATGATCACCCATTCCGGCCCCGTCACCAAGACCAAGCGCGGCGGCCGGCGGGTCTGGATCAGCTACAAGGGCAAGGAAGTGAAGGCCAAGGTGTCGGGCTCGCGCACCAAGGTCAAGATTGACGGCAAGAAGGCCAAGCGCAAGGCCATCAAGGTCGGCATGACCTGCACCTTCACCTATCCCAGCGCCGGAAGCGAGGCCAAGAAGATCGACTGCAAGAGCTAACGACGATTAGCCCAATGACCAAGCGCTCCCGGCATCCCGGGGGCGCTTTTTTTAATGATCCGGCTGGGACCTACTTCACGATAACGAAAATGATAAAGCCGATCACGGCCGCGGCCGCCACGGCCCAACTCAACTTACCCGGCCGTGACGGGGGCTGGCCCCCGGTTCCGCCCGGATCATTCGGCTGTTCACTCATTTCATTTCCTCTCCGTCAGGTGCCCCGTATTTGGAGCCAAGGTGCGCCCTTTGCGCAGGGGGGTGCTTTCCTCTAGCCGAAATCGCGGCGTTGCGGAACCGGAAAAACCGCTTGAGGGCGAAAATAAAAAATTTGCTTGGCAGAACCCGGCCTAGAAAAGCCGGCCCGACCGCGCGCAGCGGAAGCCGATATTGTGGTGCCCGGCCCCGGGCGAGCGCGAGACATCGGCGCCGCGCCAGGTGGCTCTCAGTGTCTCCGGCCCGGTATCGGCGGCACCGCCCCGGGTCACGCGCTCGCCCGCGGCGTCAGGGTCCTCCCGCCCGTCATCGGCCACATAAGGATACCGGCGATAGAGGCTGCTCACCCATTCGTGCACGTTGCCGGCCATGTTCATGACCCCTTGGGGGCTCGCCCCGCCGGGCGGCGCGCCAACCGGCGTGGTCTCTCCCCAGCCCGCCCCATAACGCGCGCGGGCCGCATCCGGGAGTTGGTCGCCCCAGGGATAGGTGCGGCCCGTTTTCCCCCGCGCCGCCATCTCCCATTCCGCCTCGCTGGGCAGCCGTTTGCCGCGCCAGCGGCAGTATTCCCACCCGCCGGTCCAGCTGGCCTCCACCACCGGGTGGTCCTCGAACCCGGGATCGGCACGGAAACGCCCGTCCCGCTGGTGGATGCGGGCGTCCCCGTCATCCCAGTCGAACAACCGCCGGCCGCGGCCATCGAGCGGGCCCCCCACGGCATTGAGGAAACCGGCAAACCCGGCGTTGGTGACCGGCAGCCGGTCGATCAGGAAGGCGGCCAAGGTGACGCGGTGGGCGGGACGTTCATCGGCCGGCCCGCCCTCGCGGCCCATGATGAAAGTTCCGGCGGCGATGCGCACCATCTCCGGCGGGTCGGCGGCCGCGGCCGTGCCCACCTGGACCGCCACGGCGCCGGGCGCGACCGCCAGCCAAAGCGCCACTCCCGCGGCCAACGCTGCGGGCTTATAGGTTGGGTCCATTGAAACTCCTTTCCTTACCTTTATGGCTCGCCGCGCATGACGGCGATGCGGCTCGCAGACGGGGATGGTGCCTGTTAGGATTGCCGCGATCAACTCTCATGGCCTGACCCGACCGGCCAGGATTGATCGATTTGGCCCAAGCGAACCCCAAGAGAGGACCCCGGAAATGAGCGATGCATCCCCACCCGCCGACCGCGAACCCCAATACCTTTTCGTCTGCGTCTCGCGGCTCGCCGAAAACCCGCCGGAGATCGCGCTCTCGGCGGAAGAAGTCCACACCCAACACGTCGCCTATCTGCAGGACCTGTTCGACCGGGGTAAGCTGCTGGGCTCGGGCCCCCAGCAGGACGAGGCGGGCACCCGCTACGGCGGCGGCGTGGTGATCCTCCAGAATATCGCCACCATGGAAGAGGCGCGCGACATCGCGCTCAAGGAACCCAACGTCCGCGAAGGCCTGCGCAGCGTGGAGGTGTTCGCCTGGCGGCGGGTCTGGTTCGGCGGCTAGCGGGGAATAGCTTTTGCTTGATAAAGTAGGAGCAATCGCGCGGCGACCACCAGTCAAGGGGAGGAAATGCCATGCCCAAGCAACGCATCGGTACCGGGATCGAGCTTTACTATGAAACCCACGGGCAAGGTGAACCCATCGTCCTGATCCCCAGCACGGCCTATGGGGCAAACGTCTGGAATTCCTGTCAAGTGCCTGCGCTGTCCAAGGACCTCCAGGTCATCACCTTCGACCCGCGTGGCTGCGGGCGCACCTCGGCGCCCGATGGCGTCTATACCATGGAGCAGTTGGCCTGCGACGTGGCCGCCCTGTTGGACCATTTGGGCGTCCGATCCGCCCATGTCCTCGGCCATTCCATGGGCGGCCGCATGGCACTTGCCCTGGCGCTGGCCTACCCCGGCCGCGTGCGCAGCCTGATCCTCGCCGCTTCCGGTTCCGGCCCGGCCATACGTTCCGGCGAAGAGTGCGTCCCCGGGCTGCCGTTCCGCCTGGTCGATGAACTGGTCGCCCTCGGCTTCGAGGAATTCATCCGCCATGAAATCTGCGAAACAGCGACGTTTTTCACCGATGAATATCGAAAGACGGATGCCGAGGCGGTGCGCGCCTTTTACCACATGGCCTGGCAACAACATGCGCGCTGGCCGGCGTACTTGCGGCTGATCATGGCGCGCCATACCTGGGAAGGCACGCACCGCCTCGGCGATATCTCCATGCCGACCCTGATCATGATCGGTGGCGCCGATGACATCGGAAGCAATCACACCGCCCAGAGCCAGGCTTTGCTCGACCGCATCCCGGGGGCGAAGAAAGTCGTCCTCAAGGGGCAAACGCACGGCTTTTTCTGGCAGGCGCCGGATGAAACCAACGCCCTGATCCTGGACTGGGTGAAACGCCACGCCGGAGGCGTCGTTGCCGCCGCCTGAATGGCACCCAACCCAATTCATGCTTTTGCGTCCTGCCCCACTCTCCCCTCCGCCTTGGGCCCCTCCGCCTTGGGCAGGGGGTGTTCGATCTCCAACGCGTCACGCAAGGTGGCCGACCGGCCGACCATGACCGCCCAGACGACGATGATCGCGCCGGCGGCGATGCCCACCGGCCAGCCGAGGCCGGTCTTATCGGCCACCGCCCCGATCGCCAGGGTGCCCAGCGCCGGCGCCCCTTGATGCAGGAAGAAGTAGATCGACATGACGCGCCCGCGCATCTCGCCGTCGACGGCGTTCTGCATCAGGTTGAGCGCGGCGACCCCCGAAAGGTTCATGGAGAACCCCACCCCCGCCGCGATCAGCACGGCGAGCCAGAAACTGTCCGTCAGGGCGAAGGCCAGGGTGGTGACGCCGAGGGCCAGGAGGCTCGCGAATGTAATCCGCGTCATCCCCCTGATGGATTCGCGGGACAACAGAACCATGCAGGAGAGCACGGCCCCGAAACCCATGGCCGAGGTCAACCAGGCCAGGCCCGCGGCACCGCGCCCGAAGACGCCGTCGGCGAACCCGGGCAACAGGTCGGGCAGCGCCCGCACGGTAAAGGCGGTGACGCCCAGAATCACCAGGATCGGCCCGATGCCGGGATGGCGGGTGGCGTAGCGCACCCCTTGGGCGATGTTGGCCCAGGTCTTGCCGGATTCACCGCTCTGGTGTTCGGGCACGGCCACTTCGATGGTGGTCAGCACCCAAATGAAATAGAGAAAGGTGACGGCGTTGAAGACGAAGGCGGGGGCGATGCCGATATTGACGATGGTGACCCCCGCCACCGCCGGCCCGATGAAGCGGGAAACATTGAAGATCAGGGAATTGATGGCGATGGCCGGGGTCAGGTCCTCGCGCGGGACCAGGCTCGGCACCACGGCCAAGCGCGCCGAGGCGTGATAGGCATGGGCGATGCCGAAGGTGACGGCCAAGACCAACAAGGACCAGCGGTCGATCCAGCCGCCGAACACCATGGCCGCCATCGCCAGCGCCTGGGCCAACTGGGCCCATTGGGCCCACAGCGACATTTTGATGCGGTCCATGCGGTCGGCCAGTTCGCCGGCGATGGGCGCCGCCAGCATGCCCGCGAACAGGTCGGTAAAGGCGACGATGCCGAGCCAGGCGTAAGAGCCGGTCAGTTGCCAGGTCAGCCAGCCGATGGCGACGCGATGGGTCCAGGTGCCGATGTTGGAGCACAGGCTCGCGATGGTGTAGCGGCGGTAATCGCCATGGCGCATGGCCCGCGTGAACCCCGCCAGCGGATTGCCCATGGTCACGGCCTTTCCGTCTCCCCCCATTGGCCCGGACTCGGGCACTTTCCGGTCAAATTGAACCATTTGACCGGGATTTCAAGAATTGATTTAGGCCGCCGCAGGGGCCATGGTGGTGCCGTGTTCGTTTCAGGGAGAAAAAAGATGCCCACCAAGACTATTCTGAACTGCACCGTCGCCGATGCCTATTTGGAGATTCTCGCCGATCGCGGTGTCGAATACCTGTTCGCCAACGCGGGCACAGATTTCGCGCCCTTGATCGAGGCGCTGGCCAAGGCCCAGGCGCTGGGGACGCCGCACCCCGAACCGATCATCTGCCCCCATGAAAACACCGCCCAGCACATGGCCATCGGCTATTACCTGGCCACCGGGCGGCCCCAGATGACCATGATGCACGTCAATGTCGGCACCGCCAACGGCATGAACGGCCTGTTGAACGCCTCGCGCGGCAATATTCCCATGCTGTTCACCGCCGGACGCACCCCCACCAACGAACACACCCTGCCCGGCCACCGCGACAACGTCATTCATTGGACCCAGGAAATGTTCGACCAGGGCGGCATGACCCGGGAGGCGGCGAAATGGGATTACGAGTTGAGGAACGGCGAACAGGTGGAGACCATTATCGACCGCATCTTGAGCGTCATGATGAGCGACCCCATGGGGCCGGCCTACCTGTCCCTGCCCCGCGAAGTGCTGTCCAGCCCCATGGAGGAGTTCACCTACTCATCGCCCGGGCGCATCCGGCCCACCAAGCCGTCGCTGCCCAACCCCGAAGACCTCGAGGAGGCGGCCCATGTCCTGGCCAAGGCGGAGCACCCGGTGATCATCACCAACTGGGCCGGGCGCGATCCGGACGTCATGCCGGCGCTGGTCGACATCGCCGAGCGTTACGCCCTGCCGGTGGTGGAATTTTCCAACCGCTACGTCGCCATGCCGCGCCGCCATCCCATGTATGCCGGTGGCAATCCCAACCCATTCGTGAAGGCCGCCGACGCGATCTTGGTGATCGACTGCACCGTCCCCTGGCTGCCCGCCCTGGTCAACCATTCCGACGACTGCACGGTCATCCATATGGCGCCCGACCCGATGTATTCCATGTTCCCGGTGCGGGGCTTCCGCTCGGACCTGGCCCTTGCCTGCGGCACCGCTCTCGGCCTGAAGGCCTTGGCCCAGGCCATGGAGGAACCGGCGGTAACGGCCAAAGCCGTGATCGAGGCGCGCCGCGCCGCGCTCACCGCGAAGCACGCCGCGCTGGAGGAAAACTGGGCTTCGAAATTGGACGAGGTGAAAGACCAAACGCCGCTCCACCCGGCCTGGATTGCCCACTGCCTGGGCCAGATCAGCGACGCCGACACCATCTTCGCCGTCGAATCGAAATTGCAGGTCCAGTACCTCGACACCGAAAAACCCGGCAGGTTCCTCAATGCCGGGGCATCGTCGGGGCTCGGTCACGGCATGGGGGTGGCGCTCGGCGCCAAGCTCGCCGACCGCGACCGGCTGGTGATCGGCGCCCATGGCGACGGGTCCTATATGTTCAATGTCCCGGTCTCGGCCCATTACGTGGCCGCCGACCAGGACTTGCCGATCCTGACGGTGGTCTTCAACAACCAGCGTTGGCAGGCGGTGCGGGGCGCCACCCTGCGCATGGTGCCCGACGGCTATGCCGCCAAGGCCAACCAGATGCCGCTGAGCTATTTCAATGTCGAGCAGCATTATGAAAAGCTGGTGGAGGTCTCGGGCGGCTACGGCGAAGAGGTGAGCCAGCCCGCCGAGATGCTGCCGGCCCTGGAGCGCGCGCTCAAGGCGGTGACGGTGGACAAGCGCCAGGCGGTGCTCAACGTGGTCGCTTCCGACCCGACCTGAGCCGGGGCCCGGCTGGGCCCGGATTTATCGCATGGAAAAATCTGGCGTCCCCTAGGGGAGGTGAAAATTTGACCATCTCTTGGCACATGAAACCCTAGAAGTCCCTGTACTTAACCTTTACAAAGGGTCAATGTGGGGATAGAATGTGGGGTAAATTTTGCCCTGAATCCCGCTATCTGGAGACTCGCTGTGCCCCGCCACATCGAACGCAAGGAACGCCGCCTCACTTGGTACGCCACGCTGACGGTGCCCCACGACGTGCGGCGCAAGCTCGGGCGCAATCGCTTCCGTCAGTCCCTCGGGACGCGCGATCCGAAGGTTGCTGAGCGATTGGCGGCGCCGCTCGTCGCCGAATGGCAATCCGCGATCGCGAGCGCCCGCGGCGATGAGGCCGCAGAGAATGACCCGGCCTTCTGGCGCAGGTCGCTCGCGTGGGCCAACACCCGCGAGGAGCGCGTCATCGTAGAGCACGAGCTAATGTACCACGTGCAGAATCAGGGTTACGACAACACCGATCCCGAGGCCCAGCGGTTCTATGCCCGCGCCTTCGGATCGATAATCGACACGACCGAGCACCTGGAAGAGTGGCTTGGCTCGCTCCAGGT
>JAPUGG010000096.1 GCA_027292975.1 Alphaproteobacteria bacterium
GGGCCATCGAAGGATAGGGGGAGTGCCCCGGTGCTCTAGCGGGACACGTAGATCGGCACCGGCATGTTCGCCAGGATGCGCCGGGTGGTGCGGCCGAACACCAGCTCCCTCAAGCGGAAGCTGCCATAAGAGCCGATCACCATTATGTCGGCATTGAAGGCCTGGCATTGGGCGATCAATTCGTCGCCCACCGAGGTGCGGTCGGCGCTCACCTCCACCACCTCGCCATCGACGCCGTGGCGCGCGAGATGGGTAACGATATCGGCGCCGGGCAGGTCGCCGTGGCCCAAGACCTCTTTCTTCGGATTGATCACCATGATGCGGACCGCCTCGGCCTCGGCCAGGATGGGCAGCGCGTCATTGGTGGCCCGTGCCGCCGCCCGGTCTGCGTTCCAGGCGAGAAGCACCCGGCGCGCGACGGTGTCCGGCGGGCCCTCATGGGGGACGACGATGGCCGGCCGGCCGGCGTCGACAACCACATGGTCGGGAAGCTCGGGCGCGGCGCCAGCATCGAGCCGGCCCTGAATACGCTGGCCCAACACCGTCAGGTCGGCATAGCGCGCATGGAGCACGACCATTTCCGGCACCGCCCCTTCGACCTGGCGCCATTCGGCGGCGATGCCCGCGCGGCCGATCTTCTCATCGAACAGGCGCTTGGCTTCCTCGGCCGATTCGCGCATGAAGCGGTCATGGGCCTCGATCAGCTCGGGGCCGAGGTCGGCCTCGGTATATTGGTGAATGGGCGCCACCGCCACCACGTAGATGGCGGCGAGATGGGCGCCATGGGTCTGGGCGAGGCCGATGGCGAAGTCGAGTCGCCCCGCCGCCGCAGGCGAAGAATCGATGTGGACGAGGATGTCTTTCAGGGCCATGACCCTTACCTTTTTATTCTTGCCGTTGCCACCAATGGGTTGTCCTCAGGGTTTGCTCTCCGTTGCCTCCGAAGGGAGCACGATTAGGTGAAGCATAAGCACAAGCACGGCATCAAGGCCAGCACCAGTTGCGGCCCACCCTTGTCGGGGCCGGGGTTTTAGGCTAGCAAGGCGAAAACCAATCGAAAGAGGTTGCCATGGCGAAGAACGGCGGCGTACGACCCATCTGGCCCGTTCTCATGGCGGGCGGCACCGGAACCCGGCTCTGGCCCGCCTCCCGGGAGCTGTTCCCCAAGCAGTTCATGGCGCTCACCGGAGACGCCACCATGTTTGAGCAAACCGCGCGGCGGCTCGCCGGCCCGCTGTTCGGACCGCCCGTGGTGCTCTGCAATGACGAGCACCGGTTCATCGCCGCCGAGCAGCTCCGCGCCGCCGCCATGGAACCGGCGGCCATCATCTTAGAGCCGGCAGGCCGGAATACCGCGCCGGCGGCGGCGGTGGCGGCGCTCTACCTGGTGGAACGGGATGCCGAGGCGGTCATGCTGCTGGCCCCGGCCGATCACCTGATCGCCGATGTCGGGGGTTTGATCAAGGGGATCGAGTTGGCGCTTCCCGCCGCCCTCGGCGGCTCCCTGGTCACCTTCGGAATACCCCCGGACCGGGCCGAGACCGGCTACGGCTATATCGAGCGAGACCAGGACGTGATGGTCACCGAGGGCGTATCCGCAGTGGCAAGTTTCACCGAAAAACCCGATGCGGACACGGCGCGCCAATACCTGGCGTCGGGCCATCATTATTGGAACAGCGGGATTTTCCTGATGGGCGCCGCCAGCTATCTTTCGGAATTGGAGCGCCTCCGGCCGGAGATCCTCGCCGCCGCGAGAAGCGCGCTCGAAAATGCCGATGCCGACCTCGATTTCCTGCGCCTCGACCGCCAGGCTTTCGAGGCGGCGCCCAATATCTCCATCGATTACGCGGTGATGGAGCCCACCGACAAGGGCGCCGTATTGCCCTTGGATATCGGCTGGTCGGATGTCGGCTCCTGGGCGGCGCTGTGGGAGATGGGCGAGAAGGATGGCACCGGCAACGTGTTGCACGGCGATGTCGAGGCTTTCGGAGTCAGCGATTGCTATCTTCGTTCCGACAAGGGGCTGCTGGCCGTGGTGGGACTCGACGACATCGTCGTAGTGGTCACCGACGACACCGTTCTCGTGGCGCCAAAGAACGCATCCCAGGAGGTCAAGACCCTGGTCGAGCGGCTTAAGCGCGGGGGCCGGTCCGAGCCGCTGACCCACACCACCACCTATCGGCCCTGGGGCAGTTTCCGCAATGTCGATGCCGGGGCGGGCTACCAGGTCAAGCGCATCACGGTCAAGCCCGGCGGGCGCCTCAGCCTGCAAAAGCACGCCCGGCGCGCCGAGCACTGGGTGGTGGTGGTGGGCACGGCCACCGTCACCCGGGGCGAGGAGGTGGTCGAGCTTCACGCCAACCAGTCCACCTATATCCCCATCGGCATGGCCCATCGGTTGGAAAACCGCACGGAAGAGGAGCTGCACCTGATCGAGGTCCAATCGGGCGACTACCTGGGCGAGGACGATATCGAGCGCCTCGAGGACATCTATGGCCGATCCTGATCCCGGCGCCGGCGGCGCGCCCAACAGCCTCGGCGCGCGGGACCGCGCCACCTTGCTGCACCCCTACACCGATCTCCGCGCCCATGAAACTGCCGACCCCCTGGTGATCACCCGGGGCGAGGGGGTCTATGTCTTCGACGACCAGGGCCAGGGTTATCTCGAAGCCATGGCGGGGCTATGGTGCGCCAGCCTGGGATTTTCCGAGCACCGTCTCGCCGCCGCGGCCGAGCGCCAACTCGCCACCCTGCCCTTCTATCATCTGTTCACCGGGAAATCCCATCCCCCGGCCATCGAGCTCGCCGAGCGCCTGCTCGACATGGCGCCGGCGCCCTTCGCCCGGGTGTTCTTCGCCAATTCCGGGTCCGAGGCGGTCGACAGCGCCATCAAGCTCACCTGGTATGCCAACAATGCCCTGGGCCGGCCCGATAAGAAGAAGATCATCGCCCGAAAGCGCGCCTATCACGGCGTGACCATCGCCGCGGCGTCGCTCACCCATCTGCCGGTCAACCAGACCGGCTTCGATTTGCCCCTTGCCCCCATGCTTGCCACCGATTGCCCGCATTTCTACCGCGAGGGCAAGCCGGGAGAGAGCGAAGAGGGCTTCGCCCAGCGCCTGGCCGACAATCTCGATAAGCTGATCGAGGCGGAAGGACCGGACACCGTCGCCGCCTTCATCGCCGAACCGGTGATGGGCGCGGGCGGCGTCATCGTCCCGCCCCCGGGTTATTTCGACCTCATCCAACCGGTGCTGAAAAAGCACGACGTGCTGCTCATCGCCGATGAGATGATCTGCGGCTTCGGGCGCACGGGGCTTATGTTCGGCTGCGAGACCTTCGCCATCAAGCCCGACATGATGGTGTTGGGCAAGGCGCTGTCGGCCGGCTATGCGCCGATCTCGGCCTTGTTGGTCAGCGCCGAGATTTATGACGCCATCGCCGATCAGAGCGCCCGGGTGGGAAGCTTCGGCCACGGATTCACCACTTCGGCCCACCCGTTATGCGCGGCGGTAGCGCTGGAGACGCTGAGGATTTACCAGGAGCGCGATATCCTCGCGCGGGTGCGCGAAACGGCGCCGCTGCTCCAGGCCGGCCTGCGTTCCTTCGCCGATCATCCACTGGTCGGCGAGGTGCGCGGCATCGGCCTCATCGGCGCCGTGGAGTTGGTGGCGGACAAGGCCAGCCGTGCGCCCTTCGACCCAACCGATCGAATGGGGCCGGCGCTGGCCCGGGCGGCACAGGACCAAGGGTTGATCGTTCGCGCCATGGGGGATTCGATCGCCTTTTCGCCCCCGCTGACCATAACCGGGCGCGAGGTGGCCGAGCTTCTCGACCGCTTCGCCCGGGCGCTCAAGGCGATCTCGCCGCCCGCCGGCGGCGCCACCTGAATGGCCGGTCAATCAAGGGGTTGCGCCCGGAATTTAGCAATTGTTAACCATAAGGTGACACCGTCGCACGACGTGGCGGTGTCACTGGCGAATTGCCGCCCCCTTATGTTAAGGTTCCCGACGTGACCGGGGCCCAATGCCCGGTGGGAGCACTGATGGACTACGATAGATTTTTCGCGGATGCGGTCCGCAAACTCAAGACGGATGGTAACTACCGTGTGTTTGTGGACCTTGAACGCACGGCTGGCGCCTTCCCCAGGGCGGTGCTCCACATCGACGGATCCTGCCGGGATGCGGTGGTCTGGTGCTCCAACGATTATCTCGGCATGGGCCAGCATCCCGACGTGCTCGATGCCATGACCAAGGCTTTGGCGAAATCGGGCGCCGGGGCCGGCGGTACGCGCAACATCTCCGGCACCAACCACAACCACGTTTTGTTGGAAGCGGAACTCGCCGACCTCCACGCCATGGAGGCGGCGCTGATTTTCACCTCCGGCTATATCTCCAACGACGCGACCCTGTCGACGGTGGCGCGCCTGCTGCCCGGTTGCATTATCTATTCCGATGCCCTCAATCACGCCTCCATGATCCAAGGCATCCGTCACTCCGGGGCGCAGAAGCGCATCTTCCGGCACAACGACGTGGAACACCTTGCCCAGCTTGTCGCCAAGGACGACCCGGACGCGCCCAAGCTGATCGCCTTTGAATCGATCTACTCCATGGACGGTGACATCGCGCCCATCGGCGAAATCTGCGATGTCGCGGATCAGGGAGGGGCGCTCACCTATCTCGACGAGGTTCACGCCGTCGGCATGTACGGGCCGCGCGGCGGCGGCATCGCCGAACGCGACGGCCTCATGGACCGGCTATTCATCATCGAAGGGACGCTGGCCAAGGCGTTCGGCGTGATGGGCGGCTATATCACCTCCTCGGCGGCGGTGATCGACGCGGTCAGGAGCTTCGCGCCGGGATTCATCTTCACCACCGCGCTGCCGCCGGCGGTGGCGGCGGGCGCGCTGGCCAGCGTGCGCTACCTCAAGGGCTCCAACACCGAGCGCCAACGCCACCAGGAACGGGCGGCGACCCTCAAGAGGCTGCTGCGCGAAGCCGACCTGCCGGTGATGGAAACGGAGAGCCACATCGTGCCGGTGCTGGTGGGCGATCCCAGGATGTGCAAGCTGGCCTCCGACGAATTGATCGCCCGCCACGGCATTTATATCCAGCCCATCAACTATCCGACGGTGCCGCGCGGCACGGAACGGCTGCGGATCACGCCGAGCCCGTTCCATGACGACGACCTGATGGGCGCGTTGGTGCACGCCCTTTGCGACGTCTGGTCCCGGCTGGAAATCCGCACCCGGCCGTCGGCGGCCTGAGGCCCGTCACCACGGGGGGAGATTATAGCCCATGTATCCGGACCATTCCCTGATGCCCAAGGAGGCCGTGCATCTGGCGGCTTTGGGGATCCTTGCGGAAGGTCCCAGGACCTATGCCGATCTCGCCGCCGTGGTCCGCGACTTCACTTCCCACGTAGTGGGGCCCAATCTTGATCTGATGGGCACATCCATCCAACTGCTGTCCTTCGAGGGCCTGATCACCGCGGAGGAGGGTATGGGTCCATCCCAGGTGCTGGCCCCCGACGCGGGACTCTCGATCACCGATGCTGGTCGTGCCGCGCTCAAGACCCTGTTGCTGGCCTCGGTGCGCACCCCCTTCAACGACCTCAACAAGCTCGTGATCGCCCTTAAGATGAGGCTTTTTGGCCTTCTCGACGGCGCCGAGCGCCAAGCCCAAATCGAGGTCATCACCAGCGCGCTCAGAAGCGAGTTGGCGCGGCTGGCGCTGCTCCGCCAAAGGCGCGCAGAGGAAACCGACGGCACCGATACGCTGGTCCATTGGCTCGATCATGACCTATCCCAGATCGAGGACTCCCTGGCCTGGTTCGACTCCTTGACGGCCGAATCTTAGAGTACACTCCGGCATTCAGCGAGCCCGTCCATGGCAGACCCCGCCAGCTTTGCCAAACCTTGCCCCCGGCGGGCCATGGCGGGCCGCGCCTTGGCGGCACTGGCGCTCATGGTGGCCGTGTCGGCCGCCCCGCCGCGCGCCCAAGCCCAGGAAAAGGTCGATCTCGAGTTAATCCTCATGGTCGACGGCTCGGGCAGTATCGACGACGACGAGTTCATCCTGCAAAGGCTGGGTTACGCCAAGGCATTCCGGAACCCTCGCGTCGCCTCGGCCATCCGCAATGGGCGGCTTCACAAGATCTCGGTTTCCTACGTGGAATGGACCGGACCTTTCTTGCAGGTACCGATCATCGATTGGACCGTGCTTCACGACAAAGCCTCCATAGAAGCCTTCGCCACCCGGTTGGAGATCGGCCCGCGCGAACTCTACACCGGCGGCACCGCGGTGGGCAACGCCATCCTCTATGGCGCCCAATCCATCAAATCCAACAACTTCGCGGGCAAGCGGCGGGTGATCGACGTTTCCGGCGACGGCCCCACCAACCGCGGCTTTCCCGCCGCCCTGGCGCGCGACCAAGTGGTCGCCCAGGGCTACACCGTCAACGGGCTGCCGGTCCTCGGCAATTATCCCGGCCTCGATGTCTTCTTCCTGGACAATGTCATCGGCGGCCCCGGCGCCTTTTCGATCCCGGCCAGGACCTTCAAGGATTTTAACTCGGCGATCCTGAGCAAGCTGATCCGGGAGATCGCCGTCATGGAGGTGCCCCGGGGAACGCAGACAGCGGCGCGGAAAACTTTCGACGATCAGTAGATGTGCTGGGCGCCGGTGACGAAGACCTCGCTCCCCGAGACGTACGCCGATTGGGACGAACACAGGAAAAAGATGACCGCGGCGACCTCTTCGGGATCACCGAGGCGCTGCATGGGGATGCGCGGGATGAGAATTTCGGTTTCCGGGGACAGCATGTCGGTGGCGATCTCACCGGGCGCGATGGCGTTGACGCGCACGCCGAGCGTCCCGAATTCGGCCGCCATTTCGCGCGTCAATGCACTGAGCGCCGCCTTGGAGACGCTATAGGCCGAGCCCGCGAAGGGATGGACGGCGTGGCCGGCGACCGAGGTGATGTTGACCACGGCGCCCTTGCCGCGATGAAGGGCGGAGGCGAAGCCGCGGGCGAGCCTGAGCGGCGCGAAAAGGTTGAGCTCGAACACGTCCTTCCAGGCGTCCATGTCGCCGTTGAGGCAGCCGAGCCGTTCCTTATAGGGGGTCTTGGGCGACACCCCGGCGTTGTTGACCAACGCGTGGAGCGCAGCGTCCCCCAGCATCTCCCGGGCCTCGGCGATGAACTGGTCCTGCTCGTCGGGCTTGGCCAGGTCCACCGTAATATGGCCGGTCCAATTGGCATCGCGCTGGCACGCGTCGGGCACGACGTCGCGCGAACAGGTGATGATGTGCCAGCCTTCGTCGGAGAACCGCTTGACGGTGGCATGGCCGATCCCCCGGCTGGCGCCGGTAAGAACGACGGTCTTGACTTCGCCGGCAGGGGTCTCGGGCGTGGCCATGGCAAGAGGTTAGAGAATTTCTCGCCTCCCGGCCAGCCCCCCCGCGCGCGTTCAACGTAATGTTCTAGGCCTCATCCTTGTCTTCGCCAACGAAAGTGGCCCGGTGTTCCATGATGCCTTCGGGATCCTGGTGAATGATCACGCCCCCTCCGGGAAAGGCGGCACGGACCTCGGCTTCGACTTCATCGGATATCTCGTGGGCGCGCAGCAGCGAGATATCCTTGGGCAGTTCCAAATGAAATTGGATAAACGCCCGCTGTCCCGCCTGACGGGTGCGCAGGTCGTGGATGTCGCGGACCTCCGGATGGGCCATGGCGATGTCGATGATGCGCGCGCGGTCCGCTTGATCGAGTTCCCGGTCCATCAGGGAGTCGAGCGAGGCGTGGACGATTTTCCAGACGTTCCAGAACAGATAGGCGGCGATGCCGATACCGATCAGCGGGTCGGCCAAACCAAAGCCCGGGCGGGTGCTGAGGAGCAGCGAAACGATGACGCTGGCGTGAATCAACACGTCACCTTTGTAATGCAGCGAATCCGCCGAGATGGCGACTGATTTGGTTTGCCGCACAACATAGGTCTGGAAGGCCACCAGGGCCAAGGCCAACACGATGGAAAAGACCATGATTCCGACGCCCAGCATTTCGTTGGTGATGGTCTTTGGATGGACGAACCTGTCGACCACTTCCACCACAAGATACAGCGACGAACCGGCGACGAAGGCCGCCTGGGCCAAGGCGGCAAGGGGTTCGGCCTTACCATGGCCGAACCGGTGCTCGAGGTCGGCGGGCTGTAGGGCGGCGCGCACCGCGAACAGGGTCACCAGGGAAGCGGCCGCGTCCATGATCGAATCGATCAGCGCCGACAGCACGCTGACCGACCCCGTCATGAACCACGCCACGCCTTTGCAAGCGATCAGGATCAGCGCCGCGGTTACCGAGGCCGCGGTGGCGATCTTGAGCAGCCGTTGGGTGCGCGGTGAAATCTGATCGTGGCGCGGGGCGGCCTCGGCGCCGGCCCGGTCGCCGTCAACGCCCTGGCCCGCGTCCGGCGGCGGGTTTTCGGGCAACTGAGTGTTCTCCGGCGGGCTCACGGGTAAAGCCTCACCATGGACCAGGCGTTGGAAGACCGGCGAAAGACGATCCGTTCATGGAGGCGGAAGGGGCGATCCAGCCAGAATTCGATCATCTCGGGCCGCACCCGGTAGCCCGACCAATGGGGTGGACGCGGCACCGGGCGGCCTTGGAACTTGAGGTCAAAATGGGCAAAGCGGCGTTCCAATTCGAAGCGCTCGGGCAGGGTTTCCGATTGCCGCGACGCCCAGGCCGCGACCTGGCTGTCCCGCGGGCGAGACGCAAAATACGCATCGGCGGCGGCGGCGCTGACCGGTTCCACCGGACCGTCGATGCGCACTTGGCGGCGCAGGCTTTTCCAGTGAAACACCAACGAGGCGCGGGGATTGGCCCCGATCTCCACCCCCTTGCGGCTTTCGAAATTGGTATAGAAAACGAACCCTTCCGCCTCCCGCCCCTTGAGCAACACCATGCGCACCGACGGGACGCCGTCGGCACCGGCGGTCGCGCAGGCCATGGCATCGGCGTCGCGTTCCGACGCCCAGGCCAGCCTATACCAATCGTCAAACAAGGCCAGCGGGTCTGACTTTTCCAGTTGGGCCGTGCCTTCGTCCATCATGGCGACAAATATTTCTCGCAAATTGGAGAACCTAGAGCATTTTCCGGCCCAATTGAACCATTTGACCGGGCAGACCCAAAAACCCTGCGATTGTTGGGGTGCCGTTTGAACAGGCAGGCCATTGGTGTAGGATGCCGCGGCAATGACACCGGCCGCGCAGTGGTTCCGACCGGCACCTTCGAGGGGGAAATGAGCCAGGCTAACGGACTTCTTGCCGGCAAGAGGGGGCTGATCATGGGGGTCGCCAATGAACGCTCCATCGCCTGGGGTATCGCCAGCACGGCAGCCGACAACAGCGCGGAACTCGCTTTTACCTATCAAGGAGACACCTTGAAAAAGCGCGTGGAACCCCTTGCCCGGAAGGCGGGCTCAAACCTCGTCCTGCCCTGCGACGTGACCGACGACGCCTCCATGGACCGGGTGTTCGAGACCATCGGAGAAGCCTGGGGCGGGCTCGACTTCCTGGTCCATGCCATCGCCTTTTCCGACAAGAAGGAACTGACCGGCGGCTACCTCGACACCAGCGCGGAAAATTTCGCGCGCACCATGGATATTTCCTGCTACTCGTTCACGGCGCTGGCCGCGCGCGCGGTGAAGTTGATGAGCGACGGCGGTTCCATTCTGACCCTGACCTATCTCGGGGCGGAACGCGTCATCCCCCATTACAACGTGATGGGCGTCGCCAAGGCGGCATTGGAAGCCAGCGTCCGGGCATTGGCGATGGACTTGGGCGGCCGGGGGGTGCGGGTCAACGCCATCTCTGCCGGCCCGATCAAAACCCTGGCGTCGTCGGGCATCGGCGATTTCCGCTATATCATGAAATGGAGCGAGCTCAATGCGCCCCTGCTACGCACGGTCACCATCGAAGAGGTCGGCAAGGCCGCGCTGTTCCTTCTCTCGGACCTCGGCAGCGGGGTCACCGGCGAGATCCTGCACGTGGACGCGGGTTATCACGTGGTCGGCATGAAGAACCCCGGCGCCCCGGATATTTCCATCGTCTAGACGGTCGGGATTGGGCCATGTCGCACAATACCTTCGGGCACCTTTTTCGCGTGACCACTTGGGGTGAAAGCCACGGGCCGGCTATCGGCTGCGTGGTCGACGGCTGCCCGCCGGGGATCGAGCTGGCCGAGGACGATCTCCAGGTCTGGCTCGATAAGCGCCGGCCGGGCCAGAGCCGCTTCACCACCCAGCGCAAGGAGTCCGACGCCGTTAAGATCATGTCGGGCACCTTCGGGGGCTTGACCACCGGCACGCCCATCAGCCTGATCATCGACAACGAGGACGTCCGCTCCAAGGATTACGACGAGATCGCCGACAAGTTCCGGCCGGGACACGGCGATTACACCTACTGGAAAAAATACGGCATCCGCGATACCCGGGGCGGCGGCCGCGCCTCGGCCCGGGAAACCGCCATGCGCGTCGCCGCCGGCGGCATCGCCCGCTTGGTGCTCGGCGCCTCCGTGGTGATCCGCGGCGCCCTGATCCAGATGGGGCCCCACTTGATCGAGCGCGCCAATTGGGACTGGGGTGAGGTCGACCGCAACCCGTTCTTCTGCCCCGATGCCAAGGCCGCCAAGGACTGGGAAGGTTATCTCGATTCCGTGCGCAAGGCTGGATCAAGCACCGGCGCCGTGGTCGAGGTGGTGGCCGAAGGCGTCCCCGCCGGGCTCGGCGCGCCGGTCTACGGCAAGCTGGATTCCGACCTCGCCGCCGCCATGATGGGCATCAACGCCGTCAAGGGGGTGGAAATCGGCGCCGGAATGGGGGCCGCGGCGCTGTCGGGCGAGGAAAACGCCGATGAAATGCGGATGAAGGGGAATGACGTCGTATTCCTCTCCAACGCCGCCGGCGGGACCCTGGCCGGGATCTCTTCGGGCCAGGATTTGGTGGTGCGTTTCGCGGTCAAGCCGACCAGCTCGATCCTCATCCCCCGGCGCACCGTGACCGTGGCCGGCGAGGAGACCGAGATTTCCACCAAGGGGCGCCACGATCCCTGCGTCGGCATCCGCGGCGTACCCGTGGGCGAGGCGATGATGGCCTGCGTGCTGGCCGACCATCTGCTGCGCCACCGCGGCCAATGCGGCGGGGTCACCGGCTGAAGCGCGCCACCAGTTCCACATGCCGGGTCCACACGAACTGGTCCACCGGCATCACCGGACCCGGCGTGAAGCCGCCATCGGTCAAAATTTTCCCATCGCGGGCGAAAGTCGCGGGATCGCAGGACACCATCACCACCAGGGGCACGCCGGAGGCCGCCAGTTCGCGCGCCTGGGCCGGGGCACCGGCGCGCGGCGGGTCCATCACCACGGCATCGAATCCATCGAGCTCATCACGCCTGAGCGGCCGGCGGGCGAGATTCCTGACCGCGCCGGTCACCCGGGCGCCCAGCCCGGCGCCCCGGGCGGCGGCGTCGAGCGCCGCGATCAACGCCTCATCCCCGTCGAAAGCCGCGACCCTGCGCCCCCGTGCCAAGGGAAAGGTGAAGGTCCCGGCGCCCGAATAGAGGTCCGCCACCCGGGCGCCCCGGGCAATCGCCGCAGTCACGGCATCCACAAGCAGCGCTTCCCCGGCGGCCGAGGCCTGAACGAAGGCCATGGGCGGCAGGGCCACGGCCACACCGCCGAAGCGGGCCGTGACCGGACGCAGCTCCGCCACTACCTCGGCGGAGCGCAAAGCGCCGCTTGGCCGCCCTCGGCCCCCTTTGCGCTGAGCTCGGTCCGGGCGGAGGCCTTGCCAGGAGACGCGGGCGATGCCGGCTTGGCGGGCGAAATCCACCAGGCCTTGGCACCGCTCGAGGTCGAGCCGCCCGGTGGTGCGGATCAGGATATCGAGGGCGCCGGAGACGATCTGGGCCTCCGCCTCGCCGCTCTGACCGGGATCGAGGGTTTGCTGAAAATATCGCCTGAGCGGGCGCGTCAACGCGAAAAGGCCCTGCTCGAGCACCCGGCAGGTGGTCATGTCGACCACGTCGTGGCTGGCCCGGGCATGGAAGCCCAGGGAAAGCCCCGATGGGCCGCGTGCCGCAAAGAACCTTGCGCGGCGGCGCGAGGCGGGCGGGACAGAGACCGGCGCGGCGACCTCCGCCTCGAGCCCAGCGCGCCTAAGCGCCGCTTCCACGAAGCCGCGTTTCCAGCGCCGGTAGGCGTCATCGCCCAAGTCCTGGGCGGCGCATCCGCCGCAGGTGCCGAAATGGGGGCACAGGGACGCCGGGCCGGGACCGTCTTCCCCGGCGCCGTCAACCGGCATGGCTGCCTTCCCGGTCCCCGTTACGGGCCGAGATCAGGAATTCGCGATTGCCTTCGGCACCGCGAATGGGGCTTTCGGTGACCCCCAGCACCGACCAGCCCATGTCCACCTCGAGCCAGGCGCTGAGCCTGGCTACGACCTCCTCATGGAGGGCGGCGTCGCGCACCACGCCGCCCTTGCCGACCCGTCCCTTGCCGACCTCGAACTGGGGCTTGATCAGGGCGATCAGATAGGCGCCCCGGCGCGCCAGGGCGAGGGACGCGGGCAATACCAGCTCGAGGCCGATGAAGCTCGCATCGCAGACCACTATATCGACCGGGTCGGGCACCTGGGCGCGGGTCAGGTGCCGGGCATTGACGCCTTCCAAGACCACCACCCGCGGGTCCTGGCGGAGCTTCCAGGCGAGCTGCCCGCGGCCCACGTCCACCGCATAAACCCGGGCCGCGCCGCGGGCCAGAAGCACGTCGGTGAAACCGCCCGTGGAAGCACCGATATCCAGCGCGACGGCATCCTCCACGGGGATCCGGAAATGGCTGAGCCCGTGGTCCGCCTTGAGCCCACCGCGCGATACCCAAGGATGGGGCGCGCCGCGCACCTCGATCGGCTGGTCCGCGCCGATGCGGTGGCCCGCCTTTTCCAGGCGCCGTTGGCCGGAAAAAACCTTGCCCGCCATCACCAGGGCCTGGGCCTGGGCGCGGCTCGAAGCCAATCCACGCGCGACCAGGGCCTGATCCAGGCGTGGCTGGCTCGGGCTCATTGGGTACGGGCCACCACGTAATGGGCGACCTCGCGCAGAAGGCGCGCGCCTGGGCCGAAGGGCTCCAGGTGCTGGGCGGCCTGATCTGCCAGAAGGCGCGCCTGACCGCGCGCCTTGGCGGGGCCGAGGATGGTCACGAAGGTCGCCTTGCCGCGGGCCGCGTCCTTGCCTACGGCCTTGCCGACCCGCTGGGCCTCGCCTTCCACGTCCAACAGGTCGTCGGCGATCTGGAAAGCCAAGCCAAGATCGTGGGCGAAGGCGCCGAGGGTCCGCAACTCCTTGGAGTCGGCGCGGCCGAGAATGCCGCCGGCCTCGCAACAGAACTCGATCAGGGCACCGGTTTTGAGACGTTCCAGCCGGGTGACCTCGCCGATGTTGAAATCGAGCTTTTCCGCGGCGAGATCGATCATCTGCCCCCCGACCATGCCGCCGGAGCCCGCGGCATGGGCGAGCCGGGCTACCAGTTCGCCCCGGATCGCGGCGTCGGGATGGGTTTTGGGGTCACAAAGGATCTCGAAAGCCAGCGGCACCATGGCGTCGCCGGCCAGCACGGCGGTCGGCACCCCGAATTTGACGTGACACGATGGCTTGCCCCGGCGCACTTGATCGTCGTCCATGCACGGCAGGTCGTCATGGACGAGGGAATAACTGTGGATCAACTCCACCGCGGCGCCAACGCGCAGAGACACCTCTTCGGGCACATCGAACAGGGCCGCCGTCGCCACCACCAGGAACGGACGCAGCCGCTTGCCGCCGCCCAGCGTGGCGTAGCGCATGGCCTTGAAAAGCGTGGCTTCCGGGCCCTCGCCGTCGGCCGTCGGCAGAACCGCCGCGAGGGTTTCCTCGACCGCTTCGACCACGTGCGCTATGGCCTTGGTCAGGCTCTGGGCATCGCTGTCGTGGATCATGGCCATTTAGAGCATTGGAGGGTCCGGCCCCTCAACCGGTTTCGACGGGCTCCGCCCCTTCGGGTCCCGCCGGTCCAAGGGAAATCTTTTCGACCTTGGCTTTGGCCTCGCTCAGTTTCTTCTCGCAATGGGCCTTGAGTTTGGCGCCGCGTTCATAGGCGCCAATGGCCTGATCCAGCTTGATGGAACCGTCCTCAAGCTGTTTCACGATGTCCCCCAGTTCATCGAGGGCATCTTCGAAGCTCATTTTTTGGACATCGCTGTCGGTCTTGGATTCCGCCGCTTTCGCCATTCCGGCCTCGCTGCTCGATATCGCTGATCCGGCGCCGCCTCGCCTAAGGCCAGTGTAGGAGCGCCACCGGGGAAGGGCAAGCGGCCAACGCGCCGATCATTGCCGGGCCAAGGCCTCGACATGGGCGACGGCCGAGGCGGCCAGCGCGTCAAGGTCATAGCCCCCTTCCAGGGTGGAGACCAGGCGGCCGGCGCAGCAGCTCTCGGCGATGGCGCGGATTTCCCCGGTCGCCCAGGCGAAATCGGCCTCCACGAGATTGATGTCGGCCAGGGGATCCCTGCGGTGGGCATCGAAGCCGGCCGAGATCAACACCAGTTCCGGCGCGAATTGTTCCAGGGCCGGCAGCAATTTCTGCTCCCAGGCGGCGCGGAATTCGGCACTCCCGGACCCCGGCGCCAAGGGCGCGTTCAGGATATGGGCGCTGTCTTGCCGGCCCGAGCCGGTTCCCGGGTAATAGGGAAACTGGTGGGAGGAGGCGAAAAAAAGGCCGTCATCGTCGCGGAAGACCGCTTCCGTTCCATTGCCGTGGTGGACATCGAAATCGAGCACCGCGATGCGCCCAAGGCCGTGGTTCTTGCGCGCGTGCAGGGCGCCGATGGCGATGTTGTTGAACAGGCAGAACCCCATGGCGCGGTTGGGCGTGGCATGATGGCCGGGCGGGCGGACGGCGGCGAAGGCGTTTTGCGCGGTGCCACCGAGAACCGCATCGACCCCCGCCGTGACCGCGCCCACGGCGCGCATCGCCGCGTCGCCCGTTGCCGGGCTGAGACCGGTATCGGGATCGAGATAGGCGGTTCCCGACTTAGGGACCGCGCCCAGAACACGATCCACGTGTTCGGCGCCGTGCACCAGAAGCAAGGCGTCGCGCTCAGCCTTTGGGGCCTCGACCCAAGCGATGGCGCCGGGCGCGGCGCTCCCCGCCGCCTCCCAGCGCTCCAAGCCGCCGAGCACCGCCTTAAGCCGGGCCGGCGCCTCCGGATGCCCCTTTCCGGGGTCGTGATCGACGCAAGCCGGGTGAGTGAGAATGAGCGTGGTCACGTCGGCATCCCCTAGGGCACTATCCTGCCAAATGGTTCAATTTGGCGGGATAAAGCTCTAATTAGCCACGGTTTCGGCCCGTGGCTCTACCATTGGGCCCCAATTGAATGGCACAAGTTTCGAGAGGACAAGGGTAAACTGGCATAACATCCATTAAAATCTACCCGGTGCCCGCGGCGGCGCTCGAGGCCTGCGCATTGCGATTGACTTACGCCCGAATGTACCGCAAAAAGCCGGGAGGCAGCGTGAAAGCGACGGAGATCGCGGCATTCGCCCGTGAAAAGATAACCTTGGGCCCGCGTGCCATAGAGGCGTGGAGTGCCGGGAAACATCCTTTCAGGGAGGCAACGAGGAACCTGTGTTGAAAATACGGTTTTTTATTCTCGGGGTTTTGGCCGCGGGCCTATTGCTGCTGGGGCTGGCCGGCGTAATGTGGCCCAGTGTGCTGGAGGGCGTCTACGCCCAGGATAAGAAACCCGCGGCATCCAGCACCACCGGCGAAACCAAGAAGATAAAAAAGCGCCGGCGGCGGCGTCGGACTTTGGTCCAGGTCGACAAGGTCCGGATCGAGCCCCTGCTGCAGACGATGCCGGTGATAGGCCGATTGGTGGCGGTGCGTACAGGCGCCGTTGCGGCACGTATCGAAGCGCCGGTTCTCGAAATGAAGGTCGACGTCGGGGACCGTGTGGTCATAGGGGATATTCTGGCCGTCCTCGTCGACGACAAGTTCAAGTGGTACCGTGCGGAAAAGGCCGCCGGGGTCAGAGAAACAAAAGCCCGAATTTCTTCGGCCACCACGCGCTTGTCCTTGGCGCGTCAGGAACTTAAACGTATCGCGGACCTCAGGAAGTCGGCGGCCTTCTCCAAGGCTCGGTTCGACGACAAGAGCCTCGAGGTGTTACGCTACCAGGCCGAGCTTGCCGAAGCCAGGGCCCGCCTTGAACGTGCCCAGGCCAGCCTTAATCTCGCCGAAATAGAACTGCGCTACACACTGATCCGCGCACCCTACAGCGGATCGATCACCAAACGCCATACGGAAACCGGCGCCTTCGTCAAGGAAGGCCAGGCGATCTTCACCATGGTGTCCGACCGGGACCTGGAGATCGAAGCCGATGTTCCGGCACGTCGTATCGACGGCCTGACACCCGGGACGAAAGTGACAATTGAACTCGCCCGTGGAAAAAAATTCAACGCGGTCGTGCGCGCCGTGGTGCCCGAGGAAAATCTTCGTACCCACACACGCATGGTGCGATTCACGCCCCGTTTCAATTCCCGGCCGGAAAACCTCGCCGCGAACCAGTCGGCGACCGTCCATCTGCCCATCGGCAAGAGCCGCACCGTGCTGTCGGTCCACAAGGACGCGCTGACCATCTCTCGTGGGGTGCCCACCGTATTCGTGGTAGAAGACCGCCGGGCCTATGCCCGTCAGATCGAGATCGGCGACGGAATCGGCGGCCGCTTCGAAGTACTCTCGGGGCTCAAGGAGGGCGAGCTGGTGGTGGTCCGTGGAAACGAGCGTCTTAAAGACGGCAAACGGGTCCGCATCAACGGAGCCTCCAATTGAATAAGCTGATCGAAGTTTCCCTCAGGCGACCCATGGCGGTGATGGCCGGGGTGCTGATGATCGTCGCCTTCGGGCTGATGGCGCTGCAGACCATACCGATCCAGTTGACGCCCGATGTGCGCCGGCCGGTGATCGACCTTCGCACCAATTGGCGGGGCGAGGCGCCCGTCGACGTCGAACGGGAAGTGACCAACCGTCTCGAGGAAGAGCTCGGCGGTATCGAGGGCGTGGTCGAACTCACCAGCCGTTCGCGCTTCGGTCAGTCGCGGATCCGGCTCGAATTCGAAGTCGGCTACGACCTCGACAAGGGCATGCTGCTCATCAACAACCGGCTAGCGAGTATCAACGACCTTCCCCGGGAATCCGACGAACCGAGGATGGATTCCCGCGGTTCGGAGGATATCCCCATCGCCTATTTTGTGCTTCGGCGCAAGCCGGGCAACACCCGCAATTTGGAGACCTATGGCGACCTCATCGAAGACGTCATCGTCGACCAGATCGAGCGCGTCCCCGGGGTGTCGGGCGCCGGTTTCCGAGGGGGAGCGCGGCGCGAATTGCGCATCGTGGTGGACCCCGAGAAGCTTGCCTTTTACCGGCTGACCATCCCCGACGTGCTTCGCAGGATGCGGGACGCCAGCGCCTCGCTGTCTGCCGGCGAGGTGGAAGAAGGAAAGCGGCGTTACCTTGTCCGCACCGAGGGCGAAATTCGCACCGTGGAGCAGGCCAAGGCGGTCGTGCTGGTGCGGGAACAGGATAACAGGTCGGGCCGGGTCGGCCGGGTCACCGTCGGCGACATCGCCGATGTCGTCTACGGCTACAAGGATCGCACCAGTTACCGGCGCTATCTGGGCGAGGATGTGATCACACTGCAAGCGTACCGCGCGCCCGGTGCTAACGTGATCAAAACCATGGACGCCATTCGCGACGTGTTAAAGGACCTCAACGAAAATGTCCTCGCCCGCGAAAAGCTCTACATCGCCTTCGTCTATGACGAGACCGTCTATATCAAGTCGGCGCTCGCCCTGGTGCGGCAGAATATTTGGTTGGGCGGCACCCTCGCCGCGCTGATCCTTCTTCTGTTCCTGCGCTCTTGGCGCCCGACCCTGGTGGTATGCCTGGCGATCCCGGTGTCGGTGATCGGCGCCTTCGTCGCCATGGCCCTGCTGGGGCGGTCCATCAACGTCATTTCCCTTGCCGGAATCGCCTTCGCCGTCGGCATGGTGGTGGATGCCGCCATCGTCGTGATGGAAAACATCTACCGTCACCGGGAACTGGGCAAGCCGCCCCTGGCGGCCGCCCTGGAAGGGACCAAGCAGGTTTGGCCCGCGGTGTTCGCCTCGGCCTTGACCACCGTTGTGGTGTTCGCGCCGGTCTTGATGCTGAAGCTTCAGGTGGGCCAGCTATTCCGCGACATCGCCGTGGCGCTGTCGGTTGCCGTGATGCTATCGCTGATCGTTTCGGTGACGGTGATCCCGGCGTTGTCTAGGAAATTGCTGACCACGGTCGGAAAGGGCGGCGC
>JAPUGG010000097.1 GCA_027292975.1 Alphaproteobacteria bacterium
GCGGGTTCGTCGCCAGCGCCGAGGACTTCACCGCCCAGCCCCAGGTGATCGACGGCGCCTCGGACCTGATGGTGGAGGTGTTCGGCGAGGCCGGCCGCCATGCGCGGGCCGCCATCGGCGTCAATGTCCTGCCCTTGGGCGCCGCCGTCGAGCTGGAAGGCCTGTTCGAAGCCTCGTGAAGGCCGGCCCGGGGCGGGCGAAGGGTTCCAGCACCGCCCTCAGTCAGCCTTGCCTCGAGCGCGGCGGCGGCGAACCATCCAGAAGACCGCGCCAACCCCAAGGCAGGGCAGCAAGGGCCCATAGATGGTGAGCGCGGCATTGGGGCCGAAATGGCTGTCGTTCAGTTTGGCGAAGAAAAAAATGATCGGCCCCCAGGCCCCGCCATGGGCCCCGGCGCCGCCGTAAACCGGGAGGACCGCCACCATTGCGGCGCCGAGGGCGAGGGCCGCGAAGGCCCAGCGGCGCACCCGCCGATTGGCGATAAGGGACAGGCTCTTGGCCATCACCACCGCGGCCAGGTAGTAGAGCAAGACGAAGCCCAACAGGTGAATGGCGAAGTAGCCGATGATCTGGATGTGCGCGGTGCTCGAGGGCCTGAAGGCCTCGGCAATCAGCGAGACGAGGCTGGCCGCGACGAAGACGACGGGGCCGGTCATAAACGTCTTGAACACGATCACCGGCGCGGGCGCCACAAGGAACAGCACCGCGAACAGTCCCCATTTCATGACCGGGGTGGTGAAAGCTAGGCGGTCTCCACCCATGGGAAGCGCCCCTCTGACCGATTGACCGGCCAACACATAGCACGAACGGCGCCGGTCGGCCTCGCCGACAACACGGTCACCTGACGCCGGGAAGCGTGGGTGGCCGCCGTAGTGCGCCACCGCGGCGTAGAATGTGGTGCGGGCGTCAACCCACCGGGCTGGCGAACCGGGCCACCGGGCTGGCGAACCGGGTGTCGAAATGAGAAGGCGGGGCCCATGCCCCGCCTTCCCGATGACGCCGAAATGCGCCGCGCTCGGCCTATTCCACCAGCGCCGGCACCTTGGGATCCTTCTTGGTGATGCGCTTGGGCTTCTTGGGCTTTTTGGGCTTGGGCGGTGGCTCCGTCAGGGTGAAGTCGAGCTTACCATTCTTGACGTCGACAACCACCATGCCGCCCTTGGCGAGCTTGCCGAACAAGAGCTCGTCGGCCAGGGGCCGCTTGATGTTCTCCTGGATAACCCGGGCCAGCGGCCTGGCGCCGAACGCCTGGTCGTAGCCCCTCTCGGCGATCCACGACTTCGCCGCGGGCGTCAACTCGATCTGCACATTGCGGTCCGCCAGTTGCTCCTCCAGTGCGATCACGAACTTATCGACCACCAGGGCGACGATATCGGGGCCGAGGGCGGAGAACGAGATCACCGCATCGAGGCGGTTGCGGAACTCCGGCGTGAACATGCGCTTGATGGCTTCCGTGTCATCGCCGAGGCGCGCCGTGCGCTCGAAGCCGATCGCCGGTTTGGCGAGATCGGCGGCGCCGGCATTGGTGGTCATGATCAGCACCACGTTGCGGAAATCCACAGCCTTGCCGTTGTGGTCGGTGAGTTTGCCGTGATCCATGATCTGCAGCAGGATGTTGAACAGGTCGGGATGGGCCTTCTCGACCTCGTCCAGCAGCAGCACCGCGTGGGGGTGTTGGTCGATGGAATCGGTAAGCAGCCCGCCCTGGTCGAAGCCCACATAGCCCGGCGGCGCGCCGATCAGCCGCGATACCGTGTGACGCTCCATGTATTCCGACATATCGAAACGGATCAGCTCGACCCCCATGATGCGGGCGAGCTGGCGCGCGACCTCGGTCTTGCCGACACCGGTGGGCCCCGAGAACAGATAGTTGCCGATCGGTTTCTCGGGCTCGCGCAGGCCGGCGCGCGCCAGCTTGATGGCGCTGGCCAAGGTGTCGATGGCCTTGTCCTGGCCGAACACCACGCCCTTGAGGTCGCGGTCCAGGTTCTTGAGGTGTTCCTTGTCGGTACTGCTGACCGTCTTGGGCGGGATGCGGGCGATCATGGCGACGATGGCCTCCACGTCCTTGACCGAAATCACCTTGCGGCGCTTGTGTTCCGGCAACAGCATCTGGGCCGCGCCGACCTCGTCGATCACGTCGATCGCCTTGTCGGGCAACTTGCGGTCGTGGATATAGCGGGCGGAGAGTTCCACCGCCGATTTCAGCGCGTCCAGGGTGTAGCGCACGCGGTGATGCTCTTCGTAATAGGGTTTCAGGCCCCTGAGGATTTTGACGGTGTCGGCGATCGACGGCTCGTTGATGTCGATCTTCTGGAAACGCCGCGCCAGGGCCCGGTCCTTTTCGAAATGATTGCGGAATTCCTTGTAGGTGGTCGAACCGATGCACCGGAGCGACCCCGACTGCAACGCCGGCTTCAACAGGTTGGACGCGTCCATGGACCCGCCCGAGGTGGCGCCGGCGCCGATCACGGTGTGGATTTCGTCGATGAAGAGGATCGCCCCTTCATGCTTGTCGAGCTCGTCCAACACCGCCTTTATGCGCTCCTCGAAATCGCCGCGGTAGCGCGTACCGGCCAGCAGCGCGCCCATGTCGAGCGCGTAGATGGTGGCGTCCAACAGGACCTCGGGCACCTCGCCGTTGACGATCCTGAGCGCCAGACCCTCGGCGATGGCGGTCTTGCCGACGCCGGGTTCGCCCACATAGAGGGGGTTGTTCTTGGTGCGCCGGCAGAGAATCTGGATGGTGCGCTCGACCTCGTGGACGCGGCCGATCAGGGGGTCGATCTTACCTTCGGATGCCTTCTTGTTGAGATCGACGCAAAAGGATTCAAGGGCTTCGCGCTTCTTCTCGCTCTTCGACGTTGACGAGGACCGCCGCTCCCCGCGCGACGAGCCGCGCACGTGACGGTCTTCCGAGTGGCCCACCTTGGCGATGCCGTGGGAGATGTAGTTGACCGCGTCGAGCCGCGTCATTTCTTGCTCTTGCAGGAAATACACGGCGTGAGATTCGCGTTCGGAGAACAACGCCACCAGGACGTTGGCGCCGGTCACCTCTTCGCGCCCCGATGACTGGACGTGGATGGCGGCGCGCTGCAACACACGCTGGAATCCGGCGGTCGGCTTGGCGTCGTCGGCCCGCTCCAGGACCAGGCTTTCGAGCTCGTTGTTGAGATAGGTGGTGAGATCTTCGCGCAACCGGTCCAAATCGACCCCGCAGGCGCGCATCACCGCCACCGCGTCCTTATCGTCGATCAGGGCAAGAAGGAGATGTTCCAGGGTGGCGAATTCGTGCCGGCGCTCATTTGCTAGGGCGAGGGCCTGATGAAGCGTCTGTTCCAGGTTACGCGACAACATGGGCTAATCCTTTTCAAGAGTACATTGAAGAGGATGCTGATGTTTGCGTGCGAAGTCCACCACTTGGGTCACCTTGCTTTCCGCGACTTCATAAGGGTACACGCCGCAAATGCCCATCCCCCGCTGGTGGACATGCAGCATGACCTTGGTCGCGTCCTCTTGTGACTTGGCGAAAATCCGCACCAATACATGAACGACGAACTCCATCGGCGTGTAGTCATCATTCAGCATCAACACCTTGTACATTGACGGTTTCTTGGTCTCCGGCTTGGATTCGGTGATGACCCCCGTGGAGGGGCCGCCGCCGATCGCATCGCCTTCCTCGCCCCCGCTGAGGCGTATGGATAACGTCACGGGAAGACGCGCGAAACTCTCTACCTTGACCTCGTCACTCACGATCATAGGGATCCGCTGAGTACCGTGCTGGATCAACTCCAGCGCCCACATCATAGGGTGTTTGCAATCCCCTTGTCACCCAAATCGGGGAAGGTGATTGTTTCCCGCTTCAAAATAGCCTGAATTTGCCGGCGAACCCGTCCCCCTGGACCACCAGTTGGTAGCGGTCGATGTCCCTGTCCTCCTGGCGGTCGGGCCGCCAGGTCTCGCGGGGTTTGTTGAAGGGGATCTTGGTCCGATCCAGCCGCTTCAGGGTCCTGGCCAGGGTGACGCGTTGGAAACGGCGCGACGGATAGGCCCAGACGTTGAAACGAAAGCGCCCGCCCTCGCAGGCCGCCGCCACCCAGAAAAAGCCCCAGGACTGGACCCGCGTGCCTTGGGGCACCGGCTTATGGAAGCCGCTATCCTGGAGCGCCCGGCGCAAATGCCCCACCCCGCGCCGGGAAAGGCGCCGGCGCACGATCTTGCCGCGCCAGGGGGAAAGCAGGTCGGTGAGCGGGATGGGGCGGCTGAAATCGGCATCGCCCGTGACCTGGGTCTTGAGATCGGCGCCGTCGCCAACCGCCGTCCAATCGTAGGTCCGCACCTGTTCCCGCCAGACCGCGTTGTAGACGACGCGGTAGCGGTCGGGTGCGCCTTTGGTGCAGTTGGCCCTCAGATCATCGGCGTTGAGGTACGAAAACCAGGAAAAAGAGCGCTGGATGGGGCTGTCGTCATCGCCGGCGCGGTAAGTACAGGCGGACAACCCTATCAGCGCCGCGACGGCAACCAAGGGGGCGACGGATTTGCGCAACTTGTTCATGGGCCCAAAGATAACAATGGCACTATGAACCAAATATGAATGGGGTCCAATGGGCCGGGCTGTCCGTCCCGGGTTTTAGGGGGTTTGCGCCAAGAGCGCACGAGGCCCTGGACAGGGAATCGGCTTTTCCCTAGCATGGCGCAGCCAAGAAATTCGCTACCTGCGGGGGTCGTTTGGCGCGTTTGGGTTCTTTGTGGTGTGCACCGTTCCCCTCGCCCGTGCCGTTGGCACGGTGGGCTGCGAAGCCTTTGCGCGTCCTCTTCCGCTTAGCGCTTATGGGTTTGGTGATCCTGGCCTGCTCCGGGCGCGCGGGCCACGCGGCGGCCAATTATTCCTCCATCGTCATCGAACAAAAAACCGGCGCGGTGCTGCACGCGGTCAATCCCGACACCCGCCATTACCCGGCATCGCTGACCAAGATGATGACGCTGTATTTGGTGTTCGAAGCGTTGCAAGCCAAGCGCTTCACCCTGGACAGCCGAATTCGGGTTTCCCGCCGGGCGGCCCGCCAGCCGGCGTCCAAACTGGGCCTCAAACCGCGGCAAACCATATCGGTCCGCCAGGTCATCCTCGCCCTTGCCATCAGATCGGCCAATGACGTGGCGTCCGCCATCGCCGAGGCCATGGCCGGCACCGAGCGAAAGTTCGGCCGCCTGATGTCGGCCAAGGCGCGGGCGCTCGGCATGACCAACACGCGGTTCCGCAACGCCTCGGGCCTGCCCCACCGGCGGCAGCTGACCACGGCCCGGGACATCGCCATCCTGGCCCAGGCACTCAGGCGCGACTTCCCCCGCTATTACGGCTATTTCAGGGTCCGGACCTTCACCTTCAGGGGCCGGCGGATGGAGAATCACAACCGGCTGCTCGACCGCTATGCCGGGGCCGATGGGATCAAGACCGGCTTCATTCACGCCTCGGGCTTCAACTTGGCGGCATCGGCCGAGCGCGACGGCATCCGCCTGATCGCCGTGGTCCTGGGCACCCGTTCCCCCAGGGCGCGTGACCTCCATACCATGGGATTGCTCGAGCGCGGATTCGAAAAGGCGACCCGAGGTCGCTACCGTGCCTATCAATACGACCGCAACATCCACGTGACGCGCCAGCCCAGAAGGATCAACAAACGGATCCGCGTCTATCGCGCGCCCGGCGCGCGGGGCCGGATCAGGCTCTCGCGCCTGACGCCGCCGCGGCGGCGCGGTTTCCTTTCCCTCGGCGAGCAGGGATCCGCCGCCGCGCACCACCTGAGCACGGGCCGTTCCAGCCGAAGCTGGGCCGTTCGAATAGGCACCTTCACCCGCACCGCCCTGGCCGAACTTGCGCTCACCGGGGCGCGCCGCCGGCTGCCCCGCTTGTTGGCCGGTGCGCGCCACCGGATCCGGCCCATCGTCATCCCTGGGAAAACCCTCTACAGGGCCGAATTCGTGGGCCTTGAGCGCGCCTCGGCCCAACGCATCTGCGCCCGGCTGAAGGCGCGCGGCCAAGCCTGCCTCGTCCTTGCGTCCGGGGCCGGGGCCACGGCTGCCCGCTAGAAGTCCGGCGGCTCCACGCCGCTTTTCTCGAGCTCCGCCACCAGGGCCGCCTTCAGGCGCTCCAGCCCCGCCGCGGTCGCGGATTCGCAGCGCGCCACCAGGACCTCCTGGGTGTTGGACGCCCGCAACAGCCACCAGCCGTCATCGGTCTTGACCCGTACCCCGTCGCAATCGTTGACGTCGGCGCCGCGCGCTGCAAGCCGTGCCGCCACCTCGTCGACCACCTCGAACTTGCGGTTCTCGCCGCAAGGGAAACGGAGCTCCGGCGTATTGACCATTTCCGGCAATTCGTCACGCAGTTGGGCCAGGCTCCTGCCCGAGCCCGCCACCAATGAGAGCAGCCTGACGGCGGCATAAAGGGCGTCGTCGAAGCCGTAATAACGGTCGGCAAAAAAGATATGGCCGCTCATCTCGCCGGCTAACGGCGCGCCGGTTTCGGCCATTTTGCTCTTGATCAGCGAATGGCCGGTTTTCCACATCAACGGCGTGCCGCCGAGGCGCGCGACCTCATCGAACAGGACCTGACTGGCCTTGACGTCGGCGATGATGGTGGCGCCGGGCAGCCGTGCGAGCACGTCGCGGGCCAGGATGGCGATCATCTGATCGCCCCAGAGGATGCGGCCCTTCCCGTCGACGGCACCGAGCCGATCGCCGTCGCCATCGAAGGCGATCCCGAGATCGAGGCCCTCACCGGCCACCGTTTCCTGCAACTGGACCAGGTTTTCCGGCATCGTGGGATCGGGATGGTGGTTGGGGAAGGTGCCGTCGATTTCCGCGTTGAGGAGGACATGGTGTCCCGGGAGCCGTGCAGTCAATAGTTGCATTGCTTCTCCGGCGGAGCCGTTGCCGGCGTCCCAGGCCACCGCCAGTTGCGCCTCGCCCTGATAATCGTCGGCGAGCCGGGCGACGTATTGCTCCATCACGTCGGCGGCCCCGTCGCTGCCCGCGCCCGCCACGAAATCCCCGGCCCGGGCGATGGCGCCCAACCGCTGGATATCGGCGCCGTAGAACGCCTTGCCCAGCGCCACGATCTTGAATCCGTTGTGTTCAGGCGGGTTGTGGGACCCGGTGACCATGATTCCGCCATCGCCGCCGCCGGTGACGACGGCGTAGTAAAGCATTGGCGTCGGCCCGAGACCGATCCGGGTCACGGCCATGCCGCCGGCGGTCAACCCCGCCACCAGGGCCTCTTCCAGGGCAAGGGAACTCAACCGGCCGTCGCGCCCCACATGGACCGCCTGGCCGCCCTGGCCCGACAGCCAGGTGGCGAACGCCCGACCCAGCGCATGGGCGTCGTCCTCGGACAGGGTTTGCCCGACGATGCCGCGGATATCGTATTCACGAAGGATCGACGGGTCGAAACGATGAGAGATCATGACGGCTCCATGGGCTGCGGCATCGCCCTAGCTCGGGCCTTGCGGGCGGCCGACACAAACATAACGGATGCCCGCCTCCTTCATTTCCGCCGGACTGAACAGGTTGCGCAGGTCTACCACCACCGGCTGTGCCATGGCCGCCGCCATGGCGGCCGGATCGAGGGCGCGGAACTCGTTCCATTCGGTGATGATGACCACCGCATCGGTTCCTTCGATCGCCTCTTCCGCGGTTGCAACCGTCTCAAGACCATCGATCAGGCGCCGTGCCTCTTCCATGCCTTTGGGGTCATAGGCCCTGATCGCCGCCCCGGCCTTTATCAGCCCGGGCACGATATCGAGGGCGGGACTTTCGCGCATATCATCGGTGTTGGGCTTGAAGGTCAGCCCCAGCACGCCGATGGTTTTGCCCCGGGCCTCGCCGCCGTCGAGGGCCGAGATGACCTTATCCACCATGGCATGCTTGCGCGCGTCATTGGCGCTGATCACGGTCTCGACGATGCTCAGCGGCGCCTTGGCGTTGCGCGCCGTGGTCACCAGGGCACGGGTATCCTTGGGGAAGCACGACCCGCCATAACCGGGTCCGGGATGCAGGAACTTGGGGCCGATGCGGCCGTCCAGCCCGATGCCCCGGGCGACGTCATGGACATCGGCCCCCAATGCCTCGCAGAGGTCGGCCATCTGGTTGATGAAGGTGATCTTGGTCGCCAGGAACGCGTTGGTCGCGTATTTGATCAGTTCCGCGGTCTCCAGGGAGGTATACAGGATCGGCGTGTCCAACAGGTAGAGCGGCCGGTAGAGGCGGCCGAGGACTTCCCGGGCACGCTCCGATTCGGTGCCCACCACGATCCTGTCGGGACGCATAAAATCGTTGATGGCGGCGCCTTCGCGTAGGAATTCGGGGTTCGATGCGACATCGAAATTGGCCGCCCCGTTCCTGCCGGCGATGATCCTGGCGACCTCGCGGCCGGTGCCCACGGGAACCGTCGATTTGGTGACGACGACGGTATGGCCGGCAAGCGCGTCGGCGATCTCCTCGGCCGCTTGGGTGATATAGGTCAAATCCGCATGGCCGTCGCCGCGGCGGCTCGGCGTGCCGACGGCGATGAAGGCGATGTCGGCATCGGCCACCGCCGGGACCAGATCGGTGGTGAACACCAGGCGGCCGGCCTTGGCGTTCTGGGCCACCAACGCCTCCAGGCCGGGCTCGAATATCGGCATTTCCCCCGCGTTCAAGCGGGCGATCCTGTCGGCATCCTTGTCCACACAGGTCACGTCGACGCCGAATTCGGCGAAGCACGCTCCCGACACCAGTCCGACATAGCCGCTTCCGATCATGGCAACACGCATGGGTCCATCCTCTTCGCCTTACCACTGGGCCGCCTTGGCGCGGTCCCGCTCATTCCCATTCCCGGCCCGCGCTCCGCAAGTTTTCCTGGACGCCGCCCCGCAATGCCGGGTCCTTCAGGGCCAGTCCGATCTGCGCCGCGATCAACCCCGCCTTGGTGCCGCAATCGTACCGCCGGCCGAGGGTCTTAAAGCCGTGGAAGGGCGCCGTTCCGATCATCCGCGCCATGGCGTCGGTCAACTGGATCTCGCCGCCGGCGCCGCGCTCGAACCGGCCGAGTTCGGCGAACACGCCCGGCAACAGGACGTAACGGCCAATCAGGCCGAGCGTCGACGGCGCGTCCTCGGGCGCGGGCTTTTCCACCAAACCCTTGGCCTCGACCAAGCCCCCGGCGACCTCTCCCGGATCGAGGATGCCGTAACGCGCGGTGTCTTCGCGCGACACCTCCTCGACGGCGACGACATTGCCGCCGGTCGTCCCATGGGCCCCGATCAACTGGCCGATCGCCGGAGGGTCTGCGTCCATCAGGTCGTCGGGAAGCAGCACCGCGAAGGGCTCGTCGCCCACCAGTTCGCGCGCGCACCAGACCGCATGGCCGAGGCCGAGCGGTTCCTCCTGGGTGACGAACACCGCCACACCCGGCGGCAGGTCCGCCGCCGCCAAGGCCGGGCCCAATTCCGGGTCCTTGGCTTCCAATACCGCCCGCCGGTCGCCGGGAAGATTGAGATGGCTTTTCAGCATATCGGCATTGGCTTCCAGGCCGGTCACGAAGATCAACCTCTCGATCCCCGCTTCACGCGCCTCGGCGATGGCGTAATCGATGAGCGGCCGGTCGAGGACGGGCAGCAATTCCTTCGGCAATGCCCGGGTGGCCGGCAGGAACCGCGTTCCCAGCCCGGCCACGGGAAAAACCGCCTTGCGAATGGCTCCCGCCATATTTCCCCCGTCGATTCAGGCGACTCACCGCCTCCGGCGACGGCCATGAGGCGCGGCCTTTGTGCCATAGGGGCCGGGCGCTGGCAAGCAGGCTGCCTTGACATTTGGCCGGAGACTAGACGCCCAGCAGCAAGTCCTTGGCCTGGTTGAGCTTGGCGGCGAGATAGGTGGAACCGCCGCGGTCGGGGTGCATTTTGCCCATCAGGCGGCGGTGCGCCCCCTTGATCGCCTGTTCGTCGGCGCCGGGTTCCAACCCCAGGATCTCCCACGCCTCATCAAAGGTCATGGCGGCGCCCCAACCGCCGGCACGCCCGCCGCGTGTCTCCTCCCCGTCCGCCCCGCCGTCCCCCCGCCATTGGGGCCCGTGGACACGGTCGAGATAGGCTTCCAACACCCGCACCGAATCCTCGTCCTCGGCGCAGCCCGCCAAAAGGTCCAGGAGTTCCGACAGGCTCAGGGAATCGAGCTCCCGCCCGGCATAGGGCCCCTCGGTCACCGTGCCGGTCATCTCCCCGCTGTCGTGGTCGAGCGACATGCGGAGATGCTCGGTGGTCACGTCGGAGCTCTGGCCCGGGCTGGGGCCGGCCACGTTCTTGGCGCGGATGCGTTTGGAACGCCATTGGAAGTAAAACGGCAGCATGAACGGAAGCGCATAGGCGACCCACAGCCATCGGCCCGACCAGGCGACCCCCAAGAGGCCGCCGAGTACGATCAGGGCGACCAAGACGCGGAGCACCCAGGCCAACACCCGGGGGTCGGCGGCGGCGGCCCAGCGCACCAGCAACAAAAGCCCCGCCAGAATGGCTATGCCGAGAACGAAATATTGCATTGCCCGCTTCCGGCCCTATTCCAAATCGCTGGTTAACAAGCGCACGACGCCGCCCTTTTGCCGTGACAGGTCCTCGAGCGCCCGGCGCCCGCCCGCGGCATAGACGGCGACGGCGCCGAGCAGCGCCTTGAGCTGCTCCGCCGATCCCGCGTCGAAGGAGCAATAGGCCCCCTTGGTGAGCTTGGCGATCTGGCGAAAACCGCTTGCCGCGACGGTGTCATGGCCCTCATGGAAAATGAATGCCGGCACCCCCAACAGGCCGAGCTCGCCCGCAATGTGGGACAGATCGTCGACGTCTTCCTCCATGGCGTCACCGACGAAGACCAGGGCATCGACCCGCTTCTTGCGGGTTTCCTTGACGGCATGGGCCAGCACCCGGCCGATCTGGGTGTGACCGCCGAGACAGGTTACCGCCGTCATGCGGCGCACCAGCTCGGTGGAACTGGCGACCCAGGGGCTCGCCCTGCATTCACCGAACCCCCGGTAGAACACCAGCTGCACCTCGAGACCGCCGAGGCTACCGGTGGCGGCGAACATTTCGCCTTGGATATGGCAGGCGTGGTCCCAGGTCGGCTCGCGGCTGGCGGTCGCGTCCATGGCGAAGATCAGCCGCCCCCGGCCGGTCCCGGCGCGCCCGGGCGCGGCCGCGACCTGGTTCAGGAAGCGATTCACCGCGGCCTTTCCGCCGCTCTTGGCGGGCACTTTCGAGTTGCCCGGCTTTGCCGCCATCACGCCTCTTCCTCTTTCCCGTAAGATCCACGCCCCTGGTGCCACCAACAGGCATTATGTATTCCATCATACGGTGGAGAAAAGGCCTGATTCCACCGGCCCCGCCTCGGCGGCGGGCGGCGGGCTATCTGACGGTGATCACGCCGTCGGGATGGAAGGCGTAAAAGGCGAAGGCGAAATCGATCCCGTGGACGGCATCGACCAGGCCATCGGCGGTCTTTTTCTGGACCACCACGTTGCCGATGTCGCGCCCTTCGCCGATGATCGCCGAATCGAGGGCGGAGTTTTGCCCCGGCTCCCAGGTGATGACGTAGTCCCCATGCTCGATGCGTTTCTTCCGGCGCACCAGATCGAGGCTCCACGCTTGCTTGCCGATGGACACCACCCGGGCCAGAGGGGGGAGATTGGGCGGCAGGGGGCCCTGATACAGAAAGGGCCGGTCGAGGGCGTCGTACCCGGCATAGGGATTGGCGCCGTAGCGCCGCTTATACGGATCGTTGGGCACGAGGTAGCGCCCCCCAGGAAAGCGCTTCTTGAACCGGGCGATGGATTCCACGCGCGCGGGCAGGAATTTGAGCCGCTTGCCGGTGAGTTCGCCGACGATGGCCTCGCCCAGGAATTGTTGCCACCAGCTTTCGGTCTGGCGGTCGTACATGACGAGATCGGAATGCCGCAGCTTGCCGGTGGTGCCAAAATCGAGGACCCGGCCGTCGAGCCTGCGGTCGAACACCATGGCGGCATTGCAGAGCGGACAGAAGGTGACCGCCACGGGAACGCCGCCCACGGTATCGTTGACGATCTCGTGCCACATCAGGACCGAAAGAGGATAGGCCCTGGCATCATTGCCGATGCGGATAGAGATCACCGGCTCGGTACCTACGACGCCCCTCACCTCCGAGATGGCGATGAACTTAGGTTTGTCGATGGGGGGGATGCCGTCCTTGGGCGGGCCTCCCGAGCGAATTTCCTTGAGATCGATGGAATGGCGCGAGAAATCGGTCCGCGGCCATTCGGTGGTCCAATAGGCCGCGACCGCGGGTATTTTCCCGGCCTCGGTATCGCCGCCGGCGCCCGTGCCGTTACCCGCGCCGTTGGTGGACCGCGGCAAAACCGTGATCGCCAGGGCGGCGACGCCGAGCAAAACGGCCAGTCCGGTGCCCGCCACGATCCGGCGTTTGGTGCGCACGCTCATGCTCTCCAAAAGGGCCATGGGAAACTCCTAAGGAAGCTCACCCCAAGCCAGGGCCTAAGTCCAC
>JAPUGG010000098.1 GCA_027292975.1 Alphaproteobacteria bacterium
GATATTGGTCACCAGCATGGTGTAACCGTCATAGGGATCGGCCTCCGCGCGCTTGCCCTCGTTGCGCTTTTCCGCCGGACGCGAACGCTCGGCGAGGGTGCCGAACAGCCGGGAGAAGTGGGCCTGCTGGTGGTCGGTCAGGCTCTGGCCGCGCAGGAGGATCACGCCATGGGCGAGCCAGGCTTCGACCACGGCCTTGCCGGTGGCTTCGTCGAGTTCCGCCGCGGCATCGACGCCGGAGACCAACGCGCCGATATGGGGGGTGAGTTTTTCGACGGTGACGGCCATGGGGGTTTCCTCAGAAGGGACGGTCGCCCTTGATGGTGAGACGTTTCATGATCCGCGTCTCATTGGGCGGGAAATCGCGCCTTGTGTGGACCAGGCAGCGATTGTCCCAAATCAGGGTGTCTCCCTTGCGCCACTTGTGCTGGTAGACGAAGTCCGGATTTTCCAGGTGGTGGTAAAGAAACGCCAGCAGTTCGCGGCTTTCGTCCTCCTCCATGCCGACGATCGCCTGGGTCATGAGCCGGTTGACGTAGAGCGCCTTGCGCCCGGTCACGGGATGGGTTCGGACCACCGGATGAACATAGTGGGACACCTGATCATGACCGATCATCTTGGCTTCGTTGTCGGCTGTCACCAGGCTGTTGTAAGTGAACGCGTGGAGCGCCTTCAGTCCATCGATCCTGGCCTTGATGTCGGCGGCGAGGGTCTCATAGGCCAGGGACATGTTGCCATACGCGGTTTCTCCGCCATGGGTGGTGGGCTTAACGGCGTACAGCATGGTCGCGGCGACGGGCTCCTCGGTATAGATTCCGTCGGAATGGAACTGGATCTCGCCCTCTTGTAGGGAGCCGATATATTCGCCGTTCTCCTTGAGATTGGAGACCAGCATGATGGTGGAATTCTTGCTCTGGTGGTCGTCGGCAAATTGTGACCAGGGGGCGAGCACGCCGAAGCGCGCGCCGAAGGCCACCTGCTGCTCTTCGGTGATGGATTGGCCCGGCAGGACCACCAGGGCGTAGCGATGCCACGCATGAAGGATGTCCCGGAAGTCCTCCTCGCCGATGCCGGCGGCGATATCGGCATTACCGATCTCGGCGCCAAGGGCGGGCGACAGGGGCGTCACGGTGATGGGCATGGCATCGGGCCGCGTCGGTTTGAAGACCAGGAAAGTAAGTATACATCCACCGCCCCGGTATCGCTAGGGCGCGGCCGGCCTCGCGGCGGCGGGGTTCAGCGGCTAGATGGATTTCTTGGGATCGCGGGCAAGGAACGCCGGAACGTGATCGCCGAGACCGATCACCTGGCCTCGGGCGGGCTCTTTCCGCGCCCCGGATCGGCGCCCCCGGCCCCCGCCCTTGGGCTGGGGCTCTGTCTCTGTCCTGGTCTTTGGTACTGTCTTGGCCTTGGCGCCGCCGCGCCGTCCGCGCGTCCGCGACGGCTTCTTTGGGGTCTCCGTGCGAACCTTTGCGCCATCCTTCTCGGGCGCCTGGTCGGCCCCGGGGGCCGCGATCGCGTCCATGCCATCGAGCACCGGTATGTCTTGGCGGATCAGTTTCTGAATGGCGGCGAGGTATTTTTCATCGGCCCTTGTCGCCAGCATGATGGCGTGTCCCTTGGTGCCGGCCCGGCCGGTGCGGCCGATGCGATGAATATAGTCTCCAGCATGGATGGGGACATCGAAGTTGAAAACGTGGGAGAGGCCGACGATGTCGAGCCCACGGCCGGCCACGTCGGTGGCGACGAGATAGGTGATGGTGCCCGCCTTGAAGGCCGCCAAAGTTTCGGTCCGCACCGCCTGGACCAAATCGCCATGCAGCGGTGCCGCGGAAAATCCATGGCGCTTGAGGGAGCGCGCCAGGGTATCGACGTCGCGTTTGCGGTTGCAGAAGATGAGCGCGTTCTTGACGTCCTCCGATGCGAGAATTCGCCGAAGGGTCTCGCGTTTGTCGGAATCTCTGGCCCGTGTGCGCACCAGGAAATGTTCCACCAGCTCGGCCGTCGACACGGTGGGGGAGACGGTGATCTCTTTGGGATTGATCAGGAAGTTGTCCGACAGGCGCACGACCTCGGGCGGGAAGGTCGCGGAGAAAAACAGGGTTTGGCGGATCTTGGGCAGGAAGGAGACGATCCGCTCGACGTCGGGGATGAACCCCATGTCGAGCATGCGGTCGGCTTCGTCGATGACCAAGATCTTGACCCCGTTGAGAAGGATGCGGCCGCGCTCGAAATGATCGATCAGGCGGCCCGGCGTCGCGATCAGGACATCGACCCCGCGGTCGAGCTTCTCTATCTGGGGGCCGAAACTTTCGCCGCCGATCAAGAGCGCCATGGTGAGCTTGTGGTATTTACCGTAGATCTCGAAATTCTCGGCGATCTGCGCGGCGAGTTCCCGGGTCGGGGTCAGGATCAGCGAACGCGGCATCCGCGCCCGGGCCCGGCCTTGGGCCAGGATATCGATCATCGGCAGGGTGAACCCCGCGGTCTTGCCGGTGCCCGTCTGGGCACAGCCGAGAATGTCGCGTCCCATCAGGACGAGAGGAATAGCCTGTTCCTGGATCGGCGTAGGCCGTTCGTAGCCGGCATCGGCGACGGCGTGCAAAACCTCGTCGGAAAGCCCGAGTTCTTCAAATGTCATGAAATCAATATCAGCGTCAAAAAACGTCTCGGCTGGTTTGGCCGGTGCCGCTCGGCGGCGCGCGCGACGCAAACATAGTGAATGGAAGGCCCAGTTAAAAGGAATTTGGTTAAAAAAGTGCAACTTTTTCCGTGGGGGGAGGCCGGGTGGCTCCCCGAGACGATTTTTAGGGCACCGAGGCGGTTCAGTCGAACCGCTCGTCCCCTTCCCGGATCAGGATAGAGTCCATGTGGGTTGGGAACAGGTTCAGCACCGTTTGCTGGATGATCTCTTTGAAACGTGGGTCGCCGACGCCCTTGGCGGGGCCGACGGTCGCCTCGACCATGGAATCCTGGCGATCGCCGAAGCACCAGGCCGCCGCCAGGGCGAGCACGTCCTTGCGCGGCTTGGTCTCGATGGCTTTGCCGTCGCAGAGATCGTAGCCCCCAGGTGCGGCGTTGAACGCCATCACCACGCGGAGGTTCTTTTCCGCGCTTTTGCCCGGGGTGGTGGTGAAATTGGTGCGCCGGCCCTCGTTGGCGCCCTGCATGTGATCGGTGACCGCCCTGGCGAAGGCGGCGGCGTCGATGTTGAAGGGATTGCCATGGACCTCCACCCGGGTGTCGCGCGCCGCATGGTAAAGCGCAAAGTTTCTGTGGTCGTAATTGGACGGGTTGTAGTCCGATTGCAAAGAGACGACAGCGCCGGTGCAGGCCCCGAGGGCAAGAGCCGCTATGATGACGGCAATGGGGGATTTGACCGACATGGCGCACCTCAGGAATCGTGAATTCACCTCATTAGATCATCCACCACGGCGCCAAAGCAAGGTCGGCGCGGACACAAAGGATCAATTCACCGTGAGGAATCCGCGAGGGTCTGCAGGCCGGAAAGTGCTCTAGATATCGAGGTCGGCGGCCGCGCCGGCATGCTCCTGGATGAAGCGCAGGCGAAGCTCGGGATTGCGGCCCATCAGGTCCTCGACCCGCTGGGCGGTCTCCTGCTCGGCATCCTTGGGAATGGTGATGCGGAGCAGGGTGCGCGTCTCCGGCGCCATGGTGGTTTTCTTGAGCTGGGCGGGGGGCATTTCGCCCAACCCCTTGAAGCGGCTGATCTCGATTTTGGCGCGGCCGGTGAGCCGCGTTTCGATCAACTCGTCCTTATGGGCGTCGTCGCGGGCATAGACCACGTCGGCGCCCTGGCTCAGCCGGTACAGCGGCGGCACCGCGAGATACAGCCGCCCGGCCTGGATCAGGCCCGCCATCTCCCGGTAAAAGAAGGTGATCAGGAGAGAGGCGATATGGGCGCCGTCGACATCGGCATCGGTCATGATGATGACGCGCTGGTAGCGCAGCTTGTCGATATCGAGCCCGGTTCCGGTGCCGCAACCCAGGGCCAGGATCAGGTCGCTGATTTCCTGGTTGGCGTGCAGTTTTTCCGCCGTCGCCGTCGCCACGTTGAGGATCTTGCCGCGCAGCGGCAGGACCGCCTGGGTGGCGCGATCGCGCGCCTGCTTGGCCGAACCGCCCGCGGAATCGCCTTCCACCAGGAATATTTCGGTCCCTTCGGTGGCGGCCGCCGAGCAATCGGCCAGTTTGCCCGGCAGGCGCAGCTTGCGGGTTGCGCTCTTGCGCTTCTGTTCCCGGTCCCGGCGGCGGGCGAGGCGTTCACCGGCGCGCTCAACCATGGTGTCGAGCAGGAGGTTGGCGGTTGATGGATCACCGGACAGCCAGTGATCGAAATGGTCCTTGATGACGGTTTCCATCATCCGTGCGACGCCGGGGTTGGAGATCTTTTCCTTGGTCTGGCCCTGGAACTGGGGATTGCGGATGAACACCGAGAGCGCGCCCAGCGTCCCGTCCATGACGTCATCGGCGGTGATCTGGGCCGCCTTACGGTTGCCGGTCAACGCGCCGTAGGACTTTATGGCGCGCAGCAGGCCGGTGCGCAGGCCGCTTTCATGGCTGCCGCCCTGGGGCGTGGGGACCGTGTTGCAGTAGGAATCGATGGCGCCGATGCCGTCGGCGGGCCATGTGAGCGCCCATTCGACGTGGCCTTCCGCGGCGGATCCATTTGCCAGTTTCGCTTCGCCGATGAAATGCGCCGGGGTCAAGCTCTTCCTCTCCCCAAGCCCCTCGGCCACGAAATCGGCGAGACCGCCGGGAAAGTGGAGCACGGCTTTTTCGGGGGTGTCGTCCTTGGCGTCGATGAGGGCCGCATCGACCTTCCAGTGTATTTCCACGCCCCGGTAAAGATGGGCCTTGGCCCGCGCCATGCGATAAAGCCGGGCGGTGTCGAAGGCCCCCTTTTCGCCGAATATTTCCGGATCGGGATGGAACCGGATCAGCGTGCCGCGGCGGTGCTTGGCGCCGTCGCTGCTTGTGAGCTTGGTGACCGGCTTGCCGCGTGCGTAGCTCTGCACCCAGAGCTTGCCATGGCGGGCCACTTCCGCCGTCAATTGGTCGGCCAGCGCGTTGACCACCGACAGGCCGACCCCGTGCAGACCGCCCGAAATCTCATAGGCGTTGGAGGAAAACTTGCCGCCGGAATGAAGGGTCGTCAGAATCACTTCCAGCGCCGATTTATTCTTGAACTTGGGATGGGGGTCCACGGGGATGCCGCGCCCATTGTCCCGCACGGTCACCCAGTTGCCCACCTCCAGGGTGAGTTCGATGCGCGAGGCTTGGCCCGCCACGGCTTCGTCCATGGCGTTGTCGAGCACCTCTGCGGCCAGGTGATGCATGGCCGAAATATCGGTGCCGCCGATATACATACCCGGCCTGCGCCGGACCGGCTCGAGCCCTTCAAGAACCTCGATATCCTTGGCGGAATAGCCCGCCTCGGCTTTCCCCCGGGGCTTCCGCGCCGTGGCCTGGGAAAAGAGATCCGCCATCTTCCGCCTGTCCTCCGAGGCCACAAATCCACCGGCCCGCGGGACCCCAAGGAGCGCGCCGGCCAGCCTCTCCAGCCCCTAAGGTATAGGGGCCGCCCCGGCTCTCTGCAAGCACCATGTAGCGGTCCGGAAAAATTGCACCCTATATCTAGTGGTTTCGGCCCAATAGCTAGGGCATTTTCCCGCCGAATAACCTACCGGCCGCCCCGGGCGGGGCAGCCGGCTCGAAGGTCTTTGGCGGCGCCCGGTCAGACGCTGTAATACATTTGGAATTCGATGGGGTGGGGGGCCTGTTCGAAAGTCAGCACCTCTTCCCAACGAAGTTCGCAGTAGCTTTGAATTTGATCCTCGGTAAAGACGTCGCCCTTGAGCAGGAAGTCCTTATCCGCCCCGAGTTCGTTCAGGGCCTCACGCAAGGAACCGGACACCACGGGCACGCCGACCAGTTCCTCGGGCGGTAGGTCGTAGAGGTCCTTATCTATGGCATCGCCCGGGTCGATCTTGTTCTCGATGCCGTCGATGCCCGCCATCAGCATCGCCGCGTAGGAAAGATACGGGTTGCACGACGGATCGGGGAAACGGACCTCGACGCGCTTGCCATCGGGGCTTGTGGCGTGGGGGATGCGGCAGCCCGCCGAGCGGTTCCTGGACGAGTAGGCCAACAGCACCGGCGCCTCGAAACCCATCACCAGGCGCTTGTAGCTGTTGGTGGTCGGGTTGGTGAAGGCATTGAGGGCACGGGCGTGCTTGGTGATTCCGCCGATGTAATGGAGCGCCGCTTCGGAAAGATCGGCGTAACCCGACCCGGCGAAGACGTTCTTGCCGGCCTTCCAGACCGACTGGTGGACATGCATGCCCGAACCGTTGTCGTTGTACACCGGCTTGGGCATGAAGGTGGCCGTCTTGCCGTAGGAATGGGCCACCATGTGGACCACGTATTTATAGATCTGCAACTCGTCCGCCGCCGAAAGCAGGCTGTTGAACTTCAGGCCCAGTTCGTTCTGGGACGGCGCCACCTCGTGATGGTGCTTTTCCATGGAGAGGCCCATTTCCGTCATGACGGTCACCATTTCGGCCCGGATATCGGTCATGGAATCGACCGGCGGGACCGGGAAATAGCCGCCCTTGGGCGGCGGCCTGTGACCGACATTGCCGTCCTCGAATTCGTGGGCGCTGGCCCACGGGCCTTCCTCGGAATCGATCCTGTAAAAGGTGTGTTCCTGGGCGGTGTCGAAGCGGACGGAGTCGAAGATGAAGAATTCGGCCTCGGCGCCGAAATAGGCGGTGTCGCCAATGCCTGAAGAGGCGAGGTAGGCCTCCGCTTTCTTCGCGGTCGAGCGGGGATCGCGGGTATAAGGCTGGCCCGTGAGCGGCTCGAGAACATCGCAAATCACGATCAGTTGGGGCTGGGCCGTGAACGGGTCCATTCTCGCGGTGGCGAGATCGGGCATCAGGTTCATGTCGGATTCGTTGATGGCCTTCCAACCGGCGATGGATGAGCCGTCGAACATGATGCCTTCGGCGAACATCTCTTCGCTCACCGTCTCTACGGTTTGGGCGGTGTGTTGCCACTTGCCCCGGGGGTCGGTAAACCGGAAATCGACGAATTTGACGTCGTTGTCCTCGATCATTTTCAGGGCGTTCTTAACATCGTCGGGCATGGTCCAAGCTTTCCTTATTGTTGGCCTCGGGTTTGGGTTTCGTTAGTGCGTTCAAAGGAGGCCGCCCCGCGTCACGCGGCGCGGCGCATGGGTTCCCTCACACCGCTTCGGCGCCGGTCTCCCCGGTGCGGATGCGGATGACTTCTTCGATGGTCGAGACGAAAATCTTGCCGTCGCCGATGCGGCCGGTCCGCGCCGCCTGGGTGATGGCTTCGATGGCACGGTCGACGAGAGAATCTTCCAAGACGATTTCGATTTTCACCTTGGGAAGGAAATCGACCACGTATTCCGCTCCGCGATAGAGTTCGGTATGGCCTTTCTGCCGGCCGAAGCCTTTGGCCTCGGTCACCGTCATGCCCTGTAGCCCCACCTCGTGTAGCGCTTCTTTTACTTCATCGAGTTTGAAGGGCTTTATGATAGCTTCGATCTTCTTCATGTCTTTATGGATCCCTGGTTTCCGGAGGTTTGATCAGGTCTTGCGGGTGAATGGGTTAGCAGGAGCCGTGCCAACCGGTTTATCTGTTTATTATCAAAATCTTGCCGGGTAAACAACGACATATGTATGGCCCCTTGCAGGGCCTGGTGCACAAAATTTATGCAAAACGCTTAATCTCTAGTCAAGGCGGCAGGCAAGAGCACGCGGGAAGGGGCCGGCGGCCTTGACGATATAGCGTCGATTCACTACTAAGTTTGCCTTCCTTGTGGCGGGTGTAGCTCAGTCGGTTAGAGCGCCAGATTGTGGATCTGGAGGCCGTGGGTTCGATCCCCATCACTCGCCCCAATACCCCCATGGTTTTGCGTCCTCCCGGCCGCTTACGGCCGGTCCGGATCGCCCTGGGTGCCACCCTCGGCGGGCGGCGCCTGGGCGGGCGGGCTTTGCCCTTCGCCGGCTTGGGATCGGAACAGCCAGCGGAACACCTTCTTAATCCCGCGCCAGATCTTCGGGCCGATCCAGGCCATGAAGGCGATGAACAGGACCAAAAGGCCGAGGAAGACCCAGGGATGGGTCAGGGCGGCCCAGACCCCGGCGAACACGGCGATGTCCTCGCCTATGGAGAGCGCCCAGTTGGAAAACGGCTCCGGCGATGCATTGACCAGGCAACGGGTGCCGGCCTTGGTGGCATGGGTGGCGGCGGCCAGCGTGCCGCCCACCAGGGCCGCGGCCAGTTGCGCGCCGGCGCCCAGCTCGCCGAGGGCGCCCGCCGCCAGCACCGCGCCGGCCGGGATGCGGATGAACGTGTGGATACTGTCCCACAGGGTATCGAATCCGGGAATTTTATCGGCGAAGAATTCGACCAGGTACATCACGCCGGCGGCGGTCATGACCAGCGGATCGCCGAGGATCACGAGATCCGGCGGCAGGGCGATCTTGTCGGTATTGTGGAGGAAACCGAGGGTGAAGACGGCGGCGTAGAGATTGATGCCGCATCCCCAGGCCGCGCCCATGGAAAGGGCGATGGATTCAACGATTCCCATCATCTTCCTCTGTCGATTCGAGGACCATCATGGTGGCACAGCCTTGGCGTGCTGCCAATGGCAGTGCAAACAGGCCGGGAGGCGATCCCCCAACCCTCCTTATCCGGGAATTCATCCCAAGACCCGCACAAAGCCCGGAGCCATAAGCAAGCAAAGACACGATCATGTGACAAAGATTCAAACCACCATGACGGCAATCGCCTCATATAAGCGGAGCCATGCTGCCCCGTGCGCCGCCATTTTGGTTGTTCCGCTAGTGCCCTGGCCGAGATTTGTCCGCGGTTACCTCGATTTGGTTCCTACTGTCCCTAGCCGAATTCAGACGGCGCACGGCATCTTCTATAGCGCGGGCGCAATCGCCTATGAACTCGCCGCAGTTAACCATCACCTGAACCACTGGCCGGGGCTGGTAGAGGAGCCCAAAACCGAGTGTGGAAAGTAGGAAAGCTGCGAACGCCGCGATATGGGTCCCGTCCTTTCCTAGCAAGGCCGAGGCACCTTTGCCGCACCGCCCGTAAGCCGTTTCGAAGGCAATCCCCAAGCCTCGCAACTTCTCCATCAAGACGGCAACGTGCGAAGCGTAGAATACGCCTTGGATAGGGTCGGTGACGATAGGAATACCCCCCGGCCCATCGATGATTTGCACCTCGCGCTGTGTGTTGATCCCAATGACTTGACCACATCTGTTGATCAGCGGCCCGCCGCTGTTTCCTGGGTTGGTGGGGGCGGTGTGTTGGATGATTGGGATTTCCGGGGCACCCGCGGTCCAGGAAGCGGAATAAACACGGCTTACGGTGCCCGACACGAAGCTGGCATCGTCTACCGGACCCAGTCTGTCGCCTACGGCTGGAAAGCCGATAGCCGAAACCTCGGCGCTCTTCAACGGGTCACCGCCGCGGGCTTTGGCAAAGATGACCGGTCGTCGTTTCAGCCCAGGTGTCCGCAGTATGGCAAGATCCTCGCCGGCGAATGATTTAACCAATTGCGCGGGTCGTCGATCCAGTTCGTTGGCCCCACGATCAGCAATAAAAATACGCCATTGCCTCTCCAAATGATCCTCAATGACGTGGAAGTTGGTGGCGATGTATCCGTCACGATTTATTACGAACCCGGTGCCGGAAAATGTCCCCTCCGGGCCGACAACAAAAATCCGTACAACGCTTTGGTCAAGCCTTTCCGTGGTTTCGTCATCCCAAACCAGGCTCCACGCGACCCATGCCAGTGAAAGCAGTGCGATCAGTGCTAGAGGCATTGCGAGATGTCTGCGGCGCATGGGTCCCATCCTCCAGGTCGGCCTGTCCGAAAGGCACCTATTATAAATTCAGGCGACTAATGGCGGTTCCTTTCCGTAAGGGGTGCCTGAACCAAGAGATCAGGTTAAGGGCCGAAAGCCAAAGAAGAAAATAAAGCCGCGTCACATGAATGTGAGATACACGTGAAGAAGGTTAACTTAATGTCTTCTTTTGACCCCGGCTGTTTAAAAACTCCGAAGCCGAAACCATTCGCGCAATAATTAAATCTGAATGGTAATCCAGGCGAATCATTGCTGAATCTTCGCCAGCCGTTCGCGCCGGCGATCCCCCAGGCTCAGTGTTTCCCCTTGCCGAAGATGCGGGGGATCACCGAGCGTCGCGGGCTTTCCTTCGCCGCGCTTTGGTCTTGCCGGGTTTTGTCATGGGCGGCCTGGGCCCGCAGATTCTGGATCAGCAGATAGATGCTGAACCCCAACAGGACCAGGGCCGGCGGCATGGTCAACAGGTCGAACAACCAGAACCCCATGAGGGGCACGCCGAGGACCAGGGCGACCACGGCGATCTGCGTCGTTTGATGCCGTGCCAAGACCCTCTGGCGGTGGCCGGCCGTTTCGCCGACGTCGCGGTCGAACAGCAGAACGCCGGGGCGGCGGAATAGGGGAATCAGGGCAGCGCCGGCGGCGAAGCCGCCGATATGCGCCCACCAGGCGATTTGGGAGGTGCCGTCGCCCACCAGCCCCAACACCGCCTGGTAGGTGATCCACAGCCCGATCAGCCAGACCGCGCGGATCCGGAAGGTGAGGAAGAAATAGGTCATCACCAGGATTCGGGCATGGGGGTGCAGCACCAGGTAGCCGCCGAGAATGCCTGAAATCGCGCCCGAAGCGCCGATCATGGGCGTGACGTCGTGGAGGTTGGTCGCCGCCTGCGCTCCCGCCGCCACCATGCCGCAGATCAGGTAAAACAGGATGAAGCGGCGGTGGCCGGTGGCATCCTCGATGTTGTCGCCAAACACCCAAAGGAACAGCATATTGCCGAACAGATGCCCGAAGCCGGAATGGAGGAACAGGGAGGAGGCGATGCTGCCCACCCCCCAGAGGATATCCGGTTGCAGCGATCCGTCGGCCAGGCCGAACAGCCGCGCCGGCACGAAGGAGAGGCGGAAAATCGCGATCTTCCCTTGGGTGGTGTCGGGCAAGCTCAGCTCCCAGATGAACACCAGAACGCAGGCGACGATGATCAGGCAGGTGACGATCTGGAAGCGGATGTGAACCACCGGGTTGCGGTCGTGAATCGGCAGCAGCATCGGATTACGCCATGCCTGCAAACACCGAATGCAACCGTCGGCGTTAGGGTTGGAAAGTGCCCTAGCCGCCGTTCCTAGGATGGAACCGCTTGGTCTTGGCGAACCGCGTGAGCGGGCCTTCGATGAAATGACGATGGCTGTCTCCGAAGGCGCCGGCGACGGTGCCGAAACCCAACAGGCGCGGCAACTGGCCCCAATAGAAGATCGCGGCGAGCCCGGCCGCCCACAGCCAGATGGTGCCCAAAAGGGCGATGGAGAATTGCCAGGTCGCCAGCAGGATCAGGCAGGTCGCGGCGGAGGCCAGGCTCGCCGTGGCGAGGATCGTCATGAGGCTGATCCGAAACCGGATTTCAGCGGTCGTCTGGTGTTCGCAAAGCTCCGCGGCGGCGGAGGCGAGCCTGGGTTCGCTTCCCATGTCGGTTGATGAATTCATCGAATCAACTCCTCGTCCATCTAGAGCATTTCCGGGCCAAATTGAACCATTTGACCGGGATGATTTTACCCCAAGGCTAGGCGCCTGTCGCACGGCGATGCGGGGCATCGGCGAAGATAGGCAACGACGCCTTGGGGTCAAAGCACCCGGCCTGCGGTGGGGCTCATCAACTCCCAGGGGGCGTTACGGCCCTCGCCCGATGCGAAGCATCGCGCGTCATGCGAAGCGTGCATCCGCCCGACGGCCCGCGCCTACCCTGGAAGCCCATGAGCACCCATCAAATTGATCCAATTTGGCCCGGAAGTGCTCTTGGTGCCGGGCGGCGGGCTCCGAGCGCCTTGGCGGTTGTCGGATGGGCGCGCAACGGGCATCATAGCCATAAATGAGCCGAGTTCAAATTTCGCAAATTAGGGCAAATTAGGGGAGGTCTCCCATGGCGTTTTTCAAATCCTTCGCTGACCCATCCGAGATCGGCGATGTCTACAAGTTCGCGCCGCGAATATGGCGGCACTTCGGCCAATTTTCCCGCGAGTTGATGCGCGGGCCCTCGCCGCTCACCCCGGGCGAACGGGAACTGATCGCGGGGTTCGTCTCGGGGCTGAATGGGTGTGATTTCTGTCACGGGTCCCACACCGCCGCCGCCGTCGCCTTCGGCTTCCCCGAAGGCCTGATGCCGCAACTGCTCGCAGACATCGACGGCGCGCCGGTGGCGGACAAGCTGAAGCCCATCCTGAGATACGCTAAGTTGCTCACCATGGAGCCGACCAAATTAACCCAGGCCGACGCCGACGCGGTGTTTGCCGCGGGCTGGGACGAGGTGGCGCTCCATCATGCCATCGCCGTGGCCGCGCGCTACAACCTGGTCAATCGCCTGATCCACGGC
>JAPUGG010000099.1 GCA_027292975.1 Alphaproteobacteria bacterium
CATAGGTGCTCTTGACCGTGAACGCGACGTGATCCATTTCCCGGCGCGCCGAGGGCAGGCCGTCTTCGGCCCGCAACAGGGCCACCACCTGCGCGCCGCAGGCGAGGAACACGTAATCCTCGGACTCGACGCGGACCCCCATGCCCAGAACCTCGGTATAGAAGGCACGCGATCGGGCGGTGTCCCGGCAGTAGAGGACAACGTGATCGAGCCCGGAAATGTCAAGCGCGGCGGCCATGGCGGCCTCCTTAGGCTTTTGCTCCCCTGAAAACCTAGCATGGCGACGGCATCGGGTCTGCCTTTCGCGCGCCGGTTTGCCTGGCCCGGGGGCCGCGGCCAGAGCACACTCCGGCCAAATGGGTCAATGAGGTCGGATAATGCTCTAGGATGGCCGCGCCTTATCACCGGGGGGGTGCTTGCATGCTGAGAGTTCGCCAACTGAGCCGACCGGGCTTGGCGCCGTTCGATCTCGATCTTGCGGATGGCGAATGCGTGGCGTTAAGCGGGCCGTCGGGCGCCGGCAAGACCATTTTGCTGCGCGCCATCGCCGATCTCGACCCCAACCAGGGGTCGGTCAGTCTCGACGGCGTCGGCCGCGAGGCCATCCCCGCGCCCCAATGGCGGGCCAGGGTCTGTTACCTGGCGGCCGAGGCCGGCTGGTGGGCGGATACGGTGGCCGCCCATTTCCCCGACACGCAAGCGGCGGCGGCGCTTTTAGTCGAGCTCAGCCTGCCGCCCGAGGCGCTCGGCTGGTCCGTATCGCGGGCCTCGACCGGCGAGCGCCAGCGCCTGGCGCTGGCCCGGGTGCTGTTGCTGGCGCCCCGGGTGATGCTGCTCGACGAGCCCACCTCGGGGCTCGATCCCGAGGCGGCGGCGCGGGTCGAGGCGATCCTGGGCGCGCGCCTGGAACGGGGCGCCGCACTCTTGGTGGTGACCCATTCGCCGGAGCAGGCGGGCCGCATGGCCCGAAGGCGCCTGACCATGGATCACGGCCGTCTCAATGAGGGTCCGCCATGACCTTCATTTCCTTGAGTTTCGCCGATGTCGCGCTTTCGGCGGTCCTGCTGGTGGTGAACGCGGGGCTGTCCCTGGCGCTCAGCCTGGGCCTGGCCCGGCAGATGGCCATCGCGGCGACGCGCATGGTGGTCCAGCTGCTCCTCATGGGGCTGGTCCTGAAGGTGCTTTTCGAGCTGTCCTCGCCGTTACTCACTTCCTTGACGGCTTTGGTCATGGTGTTGTTCGCCGGCCGTGAGGTGATGGCGCGCCAAAAGCGACGGCTTGCCGGCTGGTGGGCCTACGGCATCGGCACCACGGCCATGCTGTTCGCCGGCACCATGGTCACCGTGTTCGCCCTGACCACCCAGATCCGCCCCGAGCCGTGGTTTGAGCCCCGGGTGGCGCTGCCGCTGATGGGCATGATCCTCGGCAACACCATGACCGGGGTGTCGCTGGGCATCGACCGGCTGTTGACCGGCGCGGTCGATGCCCGGGTTTCCATCGAGGCCCGCCTGGCGCTGGGCCACGACCGCACCGAGGCCATGGGCGGCGTCGTCCGCGAGGCCCTTCGGACCGGTCTCGTTCCCACCATAAATTCCATGTCCGCCGTCGGGCTGGTGTTCATCCCGGGTATGATGACGGGCCAGATCCTCGCCGGCGTCGCGCCCATGGAGGCGGTCAAGTATCAGCTTTTGGTCATGTTCCTGATCGCCGGCGGCACCGCCTTCGGCGTGCTGGGCGCGGTGCTGGCCGGATCGCGCCGGCTGTCGGACGCCCGCCACCGTTTGCGCCTCGACCGGCTGTTGCCCGGCGCGGCCGAGGATTGAGCCGCCGGGGACGGAAACGGCGTCCGGCCGCCGGTTATTTTTTCCGCACCCAGATCTTGGAGGGGTCCAGCAGGCGCGAGCCGCCGATCTTGGCGCCCCTTTCATCGACGATGACGATGCGGGCTTGGTAGCGTCGACGGGGCGGATACATCTTCGCCCAGGCTGCCCACAGGGCGCGCGCCGATCGCAGCCGGGCCTGTTCGCCCTGGTCCTGCCAGCGGGGGCCGACCTTGAGTAGGAGCTCATGGTCGGAAAGGCCTTTCTCGACCTTCGAGACCAAGCGCCCGCCCGCAATGGAATGCAAGCTTTCCACGTATTTCGCGCGGTTGAACTGGCCGATCGGCTCTTCTTGGCTGTCCGTGACCTGGGGCGCCCGATAGCCGCCGTCGTCGGAGCCCGAGAACAGGGTGATCAGGGCGCCGATGGCGATCAGGCCGAGCAGCCCCATTTTCCATCCCATGGATAAATTCATCGCGTTCCTCGATCGCCCGGCCGCCGCCGGCACGCTCGCTTTGGGCGCCGATCCCGCGGCGGAGATCGGGACCATGATAACTCCGTGCGCGCTGAATGTATTTAGACAACGCCCCGGCCCTGCCGGGCCGCCCACATTTCGCTTAGGCGCTGCGACAGAATTTTGGCGCGGCGCCGTGTAAGGAGGCAAGAAAAACCGCACCGTGGCTCAACCCCGCCCGGCGGCGCCCCTGCCAAGAGAGGACGCAATGACCAAACCCCTCATGTTCACCATCGGATGCCTCGCCGCCGCCACGGCGCTGGCCCTGGTCCTTACCGTTTCCGCCCCGCGCGCCCAGGAGCGGCCTTCCGCCGCCCCATCGCGTGCCACCCCCATGGAGCGGGCCGGAGATGGCCAGCGCGACAGTAGCGGGCGGCGCGAGCGGCACCGTCAGCGCCGCATGGCCCGGCGGTTGGAGATCCTCGACACCAACGGCGACGGCAAGGTGACCCTCGCCGAGATCCAGGGCGAACAGCGCCGTCTGCTCGGCGCCGCCGATGTCAATGGCGACGGCAAGCTTTCGGTCGAGGAATTCCGCCGCCGCGGGCGCTGGTTTATTCGTCTGCGGACGATCTCGTTTTTCGATATGCTGGACACCAATGGCGACGGCCAGATCTCGGCCAAGGAGATCACCGATCCCACGGCCCGCTGGTTCGCGCGTCATGACGAAAACAAGGACAAGGCGCTCGATGGCGATGAGTTCTCGAAAACCGGCCGGCATTCCAGGCGCCGCGGCCGCCGGCCCGGCCGCCGCTAGACGCGCCTTACCCCGGCCGCCCCCCCGGCCCGCCGACCCCGGCGATGATTTCCTCCTGGCGGCGGCGGCGGCGGGGGACGGGGCGGCATGGTCGGCGCTGGTGGAACGCTACCTGGGCCAGATCACCGGCCATGCCTGGTACATGCTGGGCGACCCTAGGGAAGCCGAGGACGTGGCCCAGGAGGCATTCGTCCGGCTGGTCGCCAAGGCGGCCGATTGGCAACCCGGCGGGGCCAAGCTCAAGACCTGGCTGTACCGGGTGGTGGTCAACCTCTGCATCGACCACAAGCGCAAGGCGCTGCCGATCCCCGTCGAGCGACTGCCCGATCGCGGCGACGGCGGCGCCGAAGCCGCCGACCGGGACCTTGACCTGAAACGTTCGGTGCGCGCGGCGCTCGACGATCTGCCCCCGCGCCAGCGCGCCGCATTGGTGCTGACCTATTACCAGGGCTTTTCCAACCGCGAGGCCGGCGACCTGCTGGGGATCAGCGACGAGGCGGTGGAATCGCTCCTGGCGCGGGGGCGCAGGGCGCTGGCCGCCCGGCTTAACAGCGTGAAACAGGATTTGATGGGGTGATGGGTGATGACCGATAGATTTGACCCGGGCTTAAGCGATCAGGCCCTCGACCGTGTCCTGGGCGAACTCAAGGCGCCGGCGCCGTCCGATTTGTTGCGCGCGCGGCTTGACAACGCCATGGGCACGGATGGAGATGCCCAACCGGTGGCATCCCCATCCCGAAGCCGCCGGCCCGCGCCGCGCGCCGCCGGGTTTGCGCGCATGGCGGCAGTCCTGTTGTTGGCCGCCGGCACCGGTCTTGCCGCCTGGCTGCCGGCGCCGGTACCGGCGCCCGTGCCGTCGCCCTGGCGGGCCGTCCTCGACCAAGGCGTGCCGGGCGATACCGCGGCGGAGGGGGCCGAGATCGGCCTCACCTTCGCCCTGGTGGATTCTGGCGGCGCCGCCATGGCCGCCGTGGGCTTGGTGCGCGCCGATTGGTCCGCCGCCCTGGCGGGCGCGGAGAACGATAGAGATTTTGCGCCGGAAGCCGGCGCGGAGAATTTGAGCGACCTTGAGGCGATCCCGCTCGACTGAGGGACGCCAAATCATCGGGACCCCGAACCCCCGGGGGCCCTCAATGCCGATTAGTGGGCGGAGGTGCTCTCGCCTGTCGCCCGGACCGCGCCCCTAGAGCACGTGATCCTGCTGGCGTTTCTTGGTGAAGTAATCCTTGCTGGATAATTGCCCCTTGCCGGCGATGACGATCTGGTCGCCCGGCTTCTTCACCTGATAGAGCAGGCAGACGCCGTCGGATTCGTTGTGGAGTTGGTAGTACTGCCCGCCGGGGATGAGCGCGCATTGCCCAGCCTCGAGATGGTTTTCCTCCACCTCGCCGCCTTCCTCGTTCATGGTGCGCAGGGTCAGCGCGCCTTTCATCACCAGGAACGATTGCGACGTCCCCTTGTGATAGTGGAATTCGTTGCGCGCGCCCGGCTGATAGACGTTGCACGCGATGATCAGGTCTTCCTGGGCGCAGAGAAGCTTGCGCTCTCGCGGGCGTTTAACTTCGTCTTCAAGGGCATCGAATACGCGGCTGATCAGGGCCATGGTTTCCTCCTTCGGCGTTCGGCGTCGGCGCTGGCTCCGCTTGGCGCGGGTTTCCACCAAGCATAGCCCATGGCGGACGCCGCCGCCAGGCTAGGCGACCGATCAACGCCCGGCTGAACGTCCCTTGGCCTCGTGCCCGCCCTGGCCACGCCGTATGTGCCGGGCAGCGGCGATTGACACCCGTTCTTCGGCCCATCACATTTGCCCGACGAGGAACGTGTTCCGCGGGGCAGTCGCAAAACCGATGCCCCAATGTCATGACCAAGGGGAGGCCCCAAGTGCAAAGAAGCCTGGAAGTCGAGAAGCGCACGCGGCGCTGGCGCGAGCAACGCTGGCTGTTGGATTCGGTGATCAAGACCATCGGCCCGGAATGGGACCAGGCGCGGGTTCAGTCCAAGGGCAGCCGCGGCGGGCCCCAGGGGCTCGCCGATTTCCGCAGGGCCGGCAGCCGCATGAACAAGTTCACCGATATCGGTCCCCAGTTCGGCAAGGCGGGGCTTAGGCGCGAGGAGATCGCTTCGAGCTTCGAGGGCCAGGGCCGCCTGGTCTCGGCGCGGGACAGCTACCTGATCGCCTCGCTGCTCTATGCCTCGGCCCAATGGCCCTATTTCGAGATCAACCAAGAATGCCTCCAATGGGAACGCCGGATGATCGAGACCTATGACAAATACATCGAATATGCCGGCCATCCGGTGGAACGCGTCGACATTCCGTTCCAGGACACGGCGCTGTCGGCCTTCCTGCACCTGCCCCACGCGCCGGCCGACGGCGAGCAGCTTCCTTGCGTGCTGCATATCGGCGGCATGGACGGATCCAAGGAAAACATGGTGTCGGGATACGGCGACGCCGCGCTGAGCCGCGGCCTGGGCGTGCTGGCGCTCGACGGTCCGGGCCAGGGCGAAACGCGCAACCGCGGCGTCACCATTTCCGCCGACAACTTCGCCGCGGCGGCGGATACCTGCGTCGCCTGGCTGGCGGCCCGGCCGGAGATCGACGCCGGGCGCATCGTCATCCGGGGATCCAGCTTCGGCACCTATTACGGCACCGTCGCCGCCGCCGGGCTGGGCGACCGCATCGTCGGCTATTGCGGCACCGGCGTCTGCCAGGAACCCGGCTGCTCGACCATCTTCAATACCGCCTCGCCCACCTTCAAGGTGCGCTTCATGTTCATGGCGGGCTACGAGGACGAGGATGCCTTCGACGAATTCTGCAAGGAATTCGACCTCCGCAAGGTGGCCGCCGGCATCACCGCGCCCTACATGATCGTGGCCGGCGAATCCGACCAACTCTCGCCGATCCACCACACGCTGGACCTGTTCGACTTGATCTCCGCGCCCAAGCGTCTGGTGCTGTACGAGGATGCCAATCACAGCGTCGCCCAGGCGTCATCGTCCGAGCTCGGCGAAAACCGCGAATCCCTGGTCTACGACTGGCTCAGGGACAGGGTCGACGCAAAGCCGTGCGTCTCGGAAAAGGTCCTGGTCGATTCCGCGGGCAAGATGCACGCAACGCCTTATTGAAAACGGATACAAACCAAGGGGATCATCGCCTTGGCCAAATTTGGCGGTCGGCCCGGGTTGTGGTTCGAACGGCAATGTGTTTCACTTCGCAATCACAAAAAAACATGATGAAACCAATAAATATTTGTCTCTGGAAGACAAGATAAAGGGAGAGTGTATCGTGAGATATTCCATCAAGATTCTGACCGTGGGTGCGCTTTTCGGCGGGGCCCTTGCTCTCACCGGGCCCGCGGACGCGGCCACCGGCAAGGCTTTCTACGACGGCAAGACGGTGAAATGGATCGCCGCCACCGGGACCGGCGGCGGCCATGACTTTTACGCCCGGCTATTCTCCCGGCACATGCAAAAGGCGTTGCCGGGTTCGACCTTCGTGGTCATCAACCGGCCCGGCGCGGGGCACCGCATCGGCGCCAACCTCATTTATGCCGCCAAGCCCAACGGGCTGACCATCGGCAACTTCACCACCGGGCTGATCTATGCCCAGATCAATAACCTGAAGGGCATCCGCTTCGACCTCGCCAAGATGTCGTGGATCGGCAAGGGGGCGTCCGACGTCCGTGTGGTGTCGGTGGCGCATAATTCCAAGTATCAGACCTGGAACGACGTGATGAACACCAAACGGAAGGTCATTTGGTCCGCTTCCGGCGTCGGATCCGGGTCATGGAACGATTCCTTCCTGATCGGCGAGGCCTTCGGTTTCCCGTACCGCATCATCGTCGGCTATTCAGGGACGGAATCGGCGCTCGGCCTGCTGCGCGGCGAAACCGATCTTCTGGTCGGCGGCTTGAGCTCGGGCATGAATTACGTCCGCCTCGGGCACACCAAGATCATCCTGCGGTTCGGCGAAAGCGCGCAATTCACCGAAAAAATGAAGAGCGTGCCCAATGCGCTGGATCTCGCCAAGACCCCGCAACAGAAGAAGCTCGGTGAGATGTTGACCCTCTATGGCCAACTGTCGCGCATCATCGCGGGGCCGCCCAAATTCGAACCCGACCGCCTGAAGACCCTGCGCGCCGTATTCATAGAGGCGTCGAAGAGCCCGCAGCTGATCGAGGAGGGCAAGAGGTCTCATCGCGTGGTCGAGGCGGCGAACGGCGAAGAGACCACCAAGCTGGTGCTTGCCATGCTCAACCAGCCGCCGGAAATCATCACCATGCTGACGGCGCTGAGCAAGCTCAAGGTGCCGATGATCAAGAGTTCCGGCAAGGTGACGGCGACCAAGCGCGGCGGCCGGCGCATCACCATTGGCCTCAAGGGAAATGAGGTCACGGCCAAGATCTCGGGTTCGCGCACCACGGTGTTTATCAACGGCAAGCAAAGCAAGCGTAAAAACGTCAAGGTCGGCATGATCTGCACCTTCACCTGGCCCAAGGTCAATACCGAGGCGAAGAAGATCGATTGCAGCGGCTGACCGCCTCACGGCCGAACCGTTTAAGCGGGCCCCTGCGGGGGCCCGCTTTATGCCTGAGCCCTGAGCGCCCCCCGCCGCGCCAAGGGTTGTTGCGGGGGGGGGCGATATGTTTCACTTCGCAATAAGTGAAAAACCATGATGAAACCAATAAATTTTTGCTCTGGGAGATCGGATAAAGGGAGACCGTACCGTGAGATATTCCATCAAGATTCTGACCGGGGGTGCGCTTATGGGCGGGGCCCTGGCCCTCACCGGGCCCGCGGACGCGGCCACCGGCAAGGCCTTCTACAAGGATAAGACGGTGAAATGGATCATCGCCACCGGCCCCGGCGGCGGCCATGACTTTTACGCCCGGCTGTTCGCCCGGCACATGCAAAAAGCCCTGCCGGGATCGACCTTCGTCAGCCTCAACCGGCCAGGCGCGGGGCACCGCATCGGCGCCAATCTCCTTTATGCCGCCAAGCCCAACGGGCTGACCATCGGCAACTTCACCACCGGGCTGATCTATGCCCAGATCAATAACCTGAGGGGCATCCGCTTCGACCTCACCAAGATGTCGTGGATCGGCAAGGGGGCATCGGATATCCGCGTCGTGCACGTCGCCACCAATGGCCCATTTAATAACTGGAGCGACATCCTGAACTCCAAGCGCAAGATCAAATGGTCCGCCTCG